>DNWZ01000602.1 GCA_003506095.1 Planctomycetaceae bacterium
ACGTTTGGCGAGTTGTCAAAGTGTTTGCAAGAACAGTTGGCGCTGTCCTACGGTCGTCCGTTTTATGCGAGTTTTCAACAGCAGCAACTCGCGGCCGACAATCAGCTTGTTGGGCAACAGCGTGCAGTTTTGTACTTCATAACACCGGTGGGACTGGCGCTGTTATGCCAGCGGCATACAGATCAACAATGTCAGTTGATTACAGCGTATTTCCCTAGTCCTTGTGTGTCATGGAAAGACTCGGTGCGGTGTTTCTTAGATAGATACTGTCGCACCAACGGACGAACATATCGGATTCCAGAGAAACCGCAGCGTCGGCATCAAAAACTGGACCGTCTGGAACGCGATGTGGAGATCCGGAATATTGAATTATTTGTTCCGGAAAATTACGGGCTCCACAAAACTCGCGGAACTCATGTCCAGCGCTGGCGACTTCCTGAGTGGCCCGAAGCTGCGTCGTACACCCCCTCGCCGCCACCAGACCGGCAAACGCCGCGCCCCAGATTCGAACCCAATGGCCAACCCCTGCGAGGTGGTTTAGTACCATGAATCACTCACCACACACGCCTGCTGACACGGATGCGCGGCGAGGTTTATCCGAGCGTTTGATTAACGCCGCTTGTGCCGCTCCGTTGGCCGAGTGGGACGAGTCCCGGCAGGCCACCGCTGACACCTGGATTGCGGCCTACGAACTAACGGTCGTCATGGGCCATTGTCAATTGTTCGGATTCACGCCAGCGGACTCATCGCTGGTGTCGCCGCTGTATGCAAGTATGGTCGAAGCGGCGTTGCGAGGCAGTTTTCGCCAAGCCCGTTGGACGTTGCGACATCTCCAAAGCCTGGAGGGTGAGCTCGAAGAATCTGAATCCGCGATCGAAGACCACGAACTCGCCATCCGAGTTCTGCAAGGTCGCTTTGATCTGCAAGCCTCACGGCTGGCGTGTCAGATGTCGTTGGATACCTATCGCAAAGCGGGGATTCCTGTTGAGCCGGTGCTGGATGCCTTGATCAGCACGCAGCTTGGCGTGCTGGACCAAGTCGATGCGTTAATCACCGAACATCGAGGTGCCTTGTCGCTGGCCGACGAAACGTTTTGGGTTGCAAACTTACGAGACGACCTAGCACCCGATGCTTGGCAGCCACGACCCTGGTGGTTAAGCGACGAAATTGCGGACATCCGCAGGTTCCATAAACGCCTAATTCACGCGATGGAAGACGCCGACCAGCAAGCAGTGCGTCGCTTGACGTTTGTGCCAAGGTTGGTCGACAAGCCAGCTCTGGTGGAAACTCCTATTTCGATCGCCGCAGAGCTGACTCTAGCTGCCGATGCGCAGGCGGAACGAGATCCTGTGGAGTTGCTCCGATTTAAGTTCGTGGACTCGAGACAGGGCGATCACCGCGGCGAGCAGATCACGGTGTGCTTTCAACTGCGACAAGGTCAGCGACTGGAAAACCTGCAAGCATTGCCCGCCGAGGCCGTCGTGGCAATCTCGCTGGAATCCATCCTGCCGTTGAACGAGGTGGAAATTGATGCGGCGGGATTCGCGGTGCGGACCTATATCATTCGCTGGGGCGTGTCTGCGTATCGCGTGCAAGTTCGCCGCCGCGTCTTGCCGGAAAGTGAACAGGTGGCCCTGAACGGAACCGTAGAAACCACCTGGGGCAAGGTCAAACCGTTGTTTGATGCCAACGAAAAGCGATTATCTGTTCGCAGACTTCAGTAAGCAGTTGGGAGTGGACTAATGAACGCTGATGAACTGTCACGGCTGTTGGGCAAACGTCCGGGCAGCTCTCGTGAGGAACTGAAGGAGCTTGCTCGCAACCATGATGTCCTGCGATTCTTCCTCAACGCTTGGGTCCGCGAGGACATTGCTGAGGTGTTTCGTGACGAGTACCCCGGCTGGCGCGAGCAAGCTTCGTTGCCCGCTTCTCCAGGGGCGGTGGGGGTGCCCGTCACGCTGGACCACCAGAGAAAATTGCCGATGGCGGCCGAAGCTGCCGTGTTGCCCGTTCGCTGGACCGACGCTGCGGAGCAAGCTGGGATGTTGCCAGCGAGCTTGGTCGATTGCGCACGGCGGGTACTGGATCGCGCCCGCCAGTCGCCGCGATGGCAAGACCAGTATCGCGATCGTTTGCAAGCGGATTGGACCCTGCAGTGGTCGTTGGATGCGTGGCAGAATGTCGATTTTTCGCAACTATCGTTATTGCCCGAGTCTGCCTTTGCCCCCTTAAGCGTCGGTTTACTCTCGGCACTGGCCGATGTTGCCCTCAGTCGCGACCTGTTTTGCAGCGGACAATGGGACGAGGAACAATGTCGCTGGCACGTCAACAATCAGACCTTGCTGCGCAAATTACAGCAAAGCTTTGATTTGGGATATCGGCGTTTCGTCGTTCCAGCCAGCAGCAAAGCTGCGGTTGAGAATTTTCTGAAGCTGCATGAAACGTCGGTCGAATCGCTGCAAACGAAAACATTACAGGACGCCACCGACCTGGATGCGGCTCTTGCTGGCGTTTTGGTCATCGGCGGCAGTTCGCCCCAAGCCGACGACCCACTGCCAGATCGGGAAAGCTGGTACGATTCGCTGCGCGATGAAGAATCGGCACGCGCGTTCTACGAAACGCATTTGCTCAGCGACGCAATCCGGGTCGCCAAAGACCATTTAGGCAAAGGTGAACTAGCAGGGTGGTCGCCGCAAACTTTGGTTTCGATCGTTAGTCACTCCGCAGAACTGATTAAGTTAGCATCGCTGATGTTCGCCCCAAAGCACTGTGTGCTTATCCACACCGGCGGCTCCATTGGAAAATCCGTCACGAAATTGACGCAGTGGTTTGACGAGTCTTCGGATCGTCCCGGCTACGCCGATCCAAACAGCTCGGAGGTACCCGACGACGTTGACTCGTTAGAAAAAATCGTTTCGATGGTCGGATCGCTGCCCAGGAATATCGACCCTGCAACGGGCAGCTCCGGCGTCTTGTTGGACGTCACCCCCGGCAAACGGACAATGACGCTAGCGATCTTACAGGCGGCTCAACAAGGCGACCGCATTTTGTGTTGGTGGCACGATACATCCCGTTACAATCGCAGGGCAAAGCCGCTCAGCATCCAACCGCTGATTTGGCAGGTCCAAGTTTCTGGTGGTTTGGTGCCGCTGTGCCCACAACCGTTGAACCGTCAGCCCAGCGTCGAATCGTCGCACGAATCTCCGAGTTGAGCAGTTGTGGAATGCAAGCCGCATCACGTTTAGTCATCGGCCTTTGATCCGCTCACCTGGAGCCCCCCCAGCGGTCTGCCTTGACGCACCTATTGCCGGGTGGGTTGAG
>DNWZ01000044.1 GCA_003506095.1 Planctomycetaceae bacterium
GCACCTGGTCGGCTTCGAACTTGGCGCGTTCCTCCGGCGTGTCGAGGTGACGCAGCTCGTAATAGAAAAGCATGCGATGGTGATCGCAGAGTCCGCGGCTACGCGGCTTGCAGGTACAGCCATCGATCAAGCATTGGCCAGCAGCGACCTTTGCTTCGACTTCGGCTTGCTTGGCCCGTGTCCGATTGAACGCACCCATCAAGTGCAACTCCAAGACTGAACGGTTCATGATTCACCTGCGGTAGGAGGAAAACGGCCCATGTTTTTCTCGTGACCCTCCGCTGGTCAGTGGATAATAGCAACATCGTGCAACAGTGCAACATTGCTACAACCAAAGTGCGATAAACACGCGCCGAAGATGCGACCCAGCAATAAGCTAAGTTATTGCCTGCAAAGTGGTTGCGACGTGGAAAAAAATCTGTAACTTTTTTGTTATGGACACACGAAAAAAACCTTTTTCGGTCGGATGCCGATTGTGTGGTGCGACAGACGTGCAACTTAGGCGGGGCCTATGCTCCGCTCACTTCACGCGTTTCAATCGCAAATACAACAAATTGGCCGAGGAATCCGCTCAGCAGGCAGAAGAGTTCGAGCAAAAGTGCATCGAACAGGGGTGGATTTTGGCGAGCGCAAAAGGCGCTCGGCCGAGGCCGGATGATCCGTTCGATCAGATCGCCGCAGAAGTGGTTGCGGAATTTGACCGCGACCTGGGATTAGCAGCAGCTCGCGAACAGGCCGAAGAGTTCAAGAACGCAACGAAGAAACAAGCACCGAAGAAGAAAGCGGAGTGAGAAGCGAATGAACAACGCAGGACAGCCGATACAGGCCGCCGGAATCCCTTGGTTTACTGCCGAAACTTACGACAAGTGTCGTTCAATGTTTGCTGACGCCGACAAATTGTCCAACCGATTCACTGATTGGCTTGTCAGTGCAGAAGAGACTGAGAAGCAACTCACGCTGCGCGGGGTTAAGGTTGTGCGGGTAATAGTTGACCCTGAGGAGCTCGCTGCCTGGTGTATCGCCAGCGGCTACTCCGAGATCAATGCCCATGCACGCGGCACCTTCGCCGCCGCTAAGGCCGCCGACTGGGTCAGGGCCAACAGATGATAGTGGTTCTGGTTTCACCAGATCGGTAGTTGTCATTGCCCGCTCGATTCGTGAATTGAAATACATGAAAAGATTTTCTTGAGTCTACGAAACGCTAACTGGATTGTCCAACATGAGCGCAGCAGCGGAGTTTGGTCGAGTAACGTGTGGATCGTGTGGGAAGTCAATTAAGTTCCCAGCGGCAAGGCTTGGGAGCAGTGGAAAATGCCCATCATGTTCGGAAATTATTCGACTGTCCGACGTCGCACTTGAATCGCTACTTAACAAGCCGCCTGAACTTCCACCGCCAATTAAGTCGACTTCCCAAACAAGCAATGCTGGAATGTCGACTGTAACCCACGTCACAATCGCTGCCCCGGTGAAAAGTGAATTCGTTGGCAAAAAAACTGCCGCCGCGCTGATCGCGATTTTCCTATTCGGTGCTTTTGGCTCGCACAAGTTTTACCTTGGCTTGCACACCGGCGGCTTAATTATGGCGATTCTTACCTCAGTCGGCGTTTTGGGTGCGTGTCTGATGTTCCCACTGGTCATCGTGGTGATTACAAGCTCGATCGCATTGATCGAAGGCTTTGTTTACCTGTCAAAATCCGACGATCAGTTCTACGAGGATTACGCCATTCGGAAGAAACAGTGGTTTTAAACGGATTTAGTTCTTGAGCACTTCAACTGTCTCTTCCTCGGTCAGCATTCGTCCCAGTTGGTTCCGCTTGGCAACCAGCAGACCCCATTGCGCCTCAGTGACTTGTGCACCATCGCCCGGCAAACAGCAAACCAGCTTCGTGCCGATTTCGCTTTCAGGTCCGCATTCAGTTCGAAACTCGATTACTGACTTCAAGGCAGCGACGACGTCGACGACAGCGGTTTCGAGTGTTGCGCCGTAATAATGGTCAGCTTTGAACAACTCAACTCCAAGTCGCACGATTTCAACGTCAATTGGCTTTGCTTCAAAAACATTGATTTCCGCCATGACTTGCGGCTCTGGTGATTGCATTTTGCTTTACCTATCACGTAAACAGATACTTTTTCTCAATCGCATCTGATCAATTTGACCAGACGTGTCAAATCCCCCCAATAGCTTACCACGTGAACAAAACACCACATCAGCTAGCAAAGGGGAAACATGATGCTTTCACCCGGTGAACAGGTCACGCTGACCTACCCGGATTGTACGCTTGTCGAATCGCTGGCCAGGCTCAGGCGACGACGAATCGTCGTCAAGCACGTTCGCGATCTGGTCGCCGATCCGCTGACACCCGCGGAGTATCTGCGGCGGCCGCTGGTCAGGCGCTCGAGGTGGCTGATCACTGGGTTTGATCAGGATCGGCAATCGTGGCGTCAGTTTTATCTCGGATCGACACGTGAATTTGCGTCGCCAGGGTTCTTGCGCGCCGCCGTCTATCGCGTCGGTGAGTCTCAGCCGTTCGATTTGATCAGCCGACCGTTCGGACCGTCGAAACTCGAGCGCCGTGTGTTGGCTCGAGTGATCGACCG
>DNWZ01000498.1 GCA_003506095.1 Planctomycetaceae bacterium
ACAGCCAGGGTGCGATCGACACGCAGAATGTCACGATCACGATCAACGGAACCAACGACAATCCGATATCAACGCCAGGATCGATCTCGGGCAACGAGGACGATACAACGCTCACTGGCCAATTGATCGCGACGGATATCGACGCGACCGACAGTCTGACTTTTTCGGCAGTTTCTGAACCGTCGGACGGCAGTGTATCGATAACAAGCGACGGTCAATTTACATTCACGCCTGGCGATGATTTTCAAGACTTAGCTATTGGCGAGTCGCGTGTGGTTACTTTCGTTTATCAAGTCGCTGATAACCACGGAGCAACCGACCAGAATACGATCACGATCACCATAAATGGCAGCAACGACGCACCTGTGATCTCGATCATTGGCACAGACAGCGACAGTGTAGCGTTGGTTGAAACTCGTTCCACTCT
Organism: Planctomycetaceae bacterium; assembly: GCA_003506095.1. GTDB lineage: Bacteria > Planctomycetota > Planctomycetia > Pirellulales > Pirellulaceae > UBA6163. The sequence continues at coordinate 428 of DNWZ01000498.1, forward strand.
CTTCGCAAGCGGAACGATGACTGTCTTCGATGCCGATCGCAGCGATATTGTTACCGCATCTGTAACGGGAGTTTCGATTGGTGGTACCGTTGCAGGTTTGCCATCCAGCGCCGCCGAAGTGATCGCAATGTTTTCGGTCACCCAGACCGTGGTCGACTCAACCAGCCAGTCGGGAAGCCTGCAGTGGTTCTTCGATTCACAAAATGAGTTTTTCGATTATCTGTTGACAGACGAAGCAATCAACCTTACGTATGAGATAACGATCCAAGACAGTCAAGGACTGACAGCAATACGTCATGCACACATCAACATTACGACGAATAACCTGGCACCGATTGCGGCAGGTGAATCTTATACAATCCTTCCCAATGGCCGACTAACATTGACCACCCCCGGCCCTCTGGTAAACGACTTCGATCCCGATGGCGACGCGATTCAGTTCGTTTTGGTGAGCGGCCCGACGCGCGGTACATTGACTTTCACTGCCGATGGCGCTCTGGTTTACAAAGCGGGAAATCAGTTTGCGAGTTTAGACAAGATCCGATATCGCGTCACAGACGGACGCTTGTATAGCGAGATTGTTGAAATAGACATCATCACTCTTGCCCTGCCAATTCAGGAACCGATTGCCCAAACACCGTCGACGACACCATCCGGGCCGTCGACAGAAACAAGTTCGCAAACGCTTTCACAAACGGAAGAAACATTGCCTGGTGTTTCAACCGCACCGAACGATGCAACTGCGTCAAATGCCCTAATAGACGGATTCAATGGGCCCCACAACGAATCAACGATTGTCCTAGCGGAACAAATCACCAAGCTCAACCCGAACGATCGTGCTGAGATTGATAAGCGAATGATTGAAAACGTCAGTTGGGTATTTGAGCAAGATTTCCGCGAGATTCGTGACCGCAGTTCAAACCTGCGTGAACAGTCTCGTTTGCAGGTTGGCGAATATCTTGCCGCGATCCTACCGACCGGGGACAACGACGCGTCCTCACTGCTAACCAAACTGACTCTAGAAACTGCGATCATCGCAACCGCCAACGCAACCTTAAGCGCCGCGACCGCCGGGACAATCTTTTGGGCATTGCGTGGTGCAGCATTGGTGGCGACGATTGCAACTGGCATGCCAGCGCTTCGAAATCTCGACCCCGCCAACTTGCTTGCCGAGTATCGCACACGGAAGTCAGGTGACGACGAAGACGACGAACTAGAAACAATGATTGATCAGCCAAAGTCAAAACAGTAATCGGATCGTTCGCAGGTTCTGATTCATTGCGATCACATCAATCCACCGATTTACTCGCAATAACCAAAGCTTTCAAATTAGCAAGCAATCGCGGTACGTAACTGTCGTAGCGCCCATGAGGCGCAGAACCAGTGGCGGGCAGCTTTTTAATTTCATCGGCATGCGATGCAAGTTCCACACCAAGTGATTCAAGGCCTACCATCGCGTTCATGGTAGTGAAAACGTCATTCACCGACCAATCCGCGCGTGCCTTCAATCGCGCAATCGCCAACTCGCGATCCGCTTGCAGTCCAAACAACGCCAACGACTGGGCGGCAACGATTTGTACGGCCAACGATGAATCGTCAAGACGCTGAACTAACAGGTCGGAGCTCAACTTAACGGCCGCCTCGCCTCGCATTCTTAAACCCAGCGTTCCCCAATAACGCACAACCGGGTGTTCGTCACCGGCCAGTTTTACCAAACCTGCGATTGTTTCGCTTGTCTGGTCGTCGATCGCAGACGCAAGTTGTGCAACATCGAAAATCTTTCCTAGCGGATAATCTCGCATGTCTTGGCCGTATTGATATGGCGTTCGCTCTGCGGCTAGAACCAATCGCTCACCTTCGGGCACAAACCCGATATCCCGAATCGCGAATACATGCTCCCGATGCGCAGCACGCATCTCGTTCAATTTTTCGGCGTGATCTACCGACTCCACCAAGTTTTTCACTTCATAGGGGTCGCTCTGCAGATCGTAAAATTCCTCGCTGGGTTTTGGCTCAGCCCAGAAATGCGATTGAGCGGCGTTCAACTTTCCTTCATCAAACAACTTGCGCCACACAAGCGTCGTTGGCGTTTCCATCTGATAGGCAACATTCTGGCCCTGGGACAGATGCGGCATGTAATTTTTGATATAGACGTAACGCCCATCCGTGACGCTGCGAACCAAGTCTAACCGCTCGTCCATCCGTCCGCGAAAGCCATAGAGGTAAGGCTGTTTCGGTGTGGCATAGGGTCCCAAGAACGCATGCCCTTGCATCCATTGCGGCGGCTCAATTCCGGCCAAGCTTAACATCGTCGGCGCGAGGTCGACAAAGCTGACCGGGCGATCGGTTTCGCCACCAACCTGGTAATCATCAGGTCGCAAATGTGCAAACGCTTCGGGAATGTAAACCACCAACGGAACGCGTAAACCTGAATCCGATGGCCAGCGTTTGTGACGCGGCATCCCGCTGCCGTGGTCGCCCCAGTAAAAGACAATCGTCGATTCCGATAAACCGGCGGCTTGCAGTTCGTCAAGCAATTTACCGGCAACAGCGTCAACTTTTGTCACGGTGTCATAGTAGATCGCCCAATCACGACGGACAGTCGGATGATCAGGATGAAAAGAGGGCACCGTAACCTCGGCTGGGTTATGCGTGGGATTCCCCTTAAAGTTGCGGATCGAACTCTCGTGGCTGAGCGTCGAATTGAATACGGCGAAAAATGATTGCCCTTGATCACGATTCTTATAGTGCGCCAAGCGCGACGATTCGTCCCACAGGCCTTGAGGCGTTCGAACGTTGTAGTCTTCTTTACTGTTATTCGTGCAATAGTATCCCGCCTGACGCAACGACTCGGTAAACAACTCGATCCCCGGCGGCAAAGGCACCATCGATCGCATGTGTTCGGCACCTAAGCTGGTCGGATACATGCCCGTAATGATCGTCGTCCTAGCCGGCGCACAAACGGGCGCGTTGGACCACACGTTGCGGTACAACAACCCCCGTCGCGCAAGCGCATCGACGTTGGGTGTCGTCGCAAACCTATCACCGTAACAGCCCATCTCCTGGCCGTGGTCTTCACTGCTGATCCACAAGACGTTGGGCTTCGCCGCTGCCTTGACGTTTGCTTTGGTATCAGGCGACTGTGCGACGGTACCGTTGGACGAAACGATCAGCAATGATGCAGCAACGACCATCGCGATTGCGAGACGGTGCCAGACTGTCTTGATCGACATGTTGATCAGACTCCGAGCGAGGATGAGTGAAGCGTGATGAGGGATTGGGTACGATTATACCGCAACGGCAGCCTTGATGGCCGGATGCGGGTCGTAATGGATCAATTCAAAATCTTCGTACCGGAATTGATCGATCGATTGTGGGTGCGATTTGATCAGCATAGTCGGTAACGGCCGCGGGCAACGGGAAAGTTGCAGCCGAGCTTGATCAAAATGGTTGTGGTACAAATGGACATCGCCGAACGTGTGGACAAACTCACCAGGTTCGAGGTCCGTTACTTTGGCCATCATCATGGTCAACAGCGCATAGCTGGCGATGTTGAACGGCACGCC
>DNWZ01000119.1:0-905 GCA_003506095.1 Planctomycetaceae bacterium
TCAAAAATCTTGCCACACCCAAAAACGGGATGATCAAAGCCTGCAATATAAATCCAATGATCATCCACGGGCCATGGTGGCTCAGCGACAAGTACTCACCATCATGTTCGGTTCCATAATGCTTGCGTCGATGGTGGTCGACGTGGGGATAGTACAAGAACGACGGGACCAGCAAAAAGATACCGCACAGGGCGTTCCAGGCGATGCGGAAGGCCTTGAAACCTTCTTTGGGCAGGTGTACCAATTCATGGATGAACATGACCGCTCGCATGTACAAAATCACGCATGTCGCATAGGACATTGCTAGCGCTGGCCACAGATACGGCGACTCAGGCATCCAGCGTGGCAAAAAATACATTGCGTGAAATGCAAGGTGGCCACCGATGATCGAGCAGAGGAAGTCGACCCAATAGATCAATGCGTTCGGTTTCTGCAAATCGCCGACTAGGGCACGGGCCTGGGCGAAAGAAAACGTGGAGCAACGCTTTGCGGTCTGAACAGCACCCATGATGGATCACTCAAATGTCTACGACTGTGGGCTAGGTGGTAACGTACAATCGGGGCCATCGAACGCAGGCTTTTTTCGACAATTACCGATCTTTGGTCTATCGGCATATGGTTTCGAGAAAATCACCGTGGTTTATTCGAAAAAGCGGTTACACGCGTCGGATAATGAAGGATTTTGTGCTAATACCAAATCATAACGCTGTGAATTTTCAATCGCCCCTGTGGGTGGTGTTCGCTGGCAGGCCTATTGGAGACGGTGCGAATATCCCTTAAAAGTCGATGTGAGAACCAAGCGCTTCAATCGCTCACCACCCAAAAAAACGCAGCTTTAGCCGGCATTCTTCAGCTCGGCAAAAAAATCTTATGAAAATTGCAGTAATCGGCGCAGGCGCGGCGGG
>DNWZ01000119.1:942-3568 GCA_003506095.1 Planctomycetaceae bacterium
GCGGGCGTCAAAATTTTGATGAGCGGCGGGACACGTTGTAACTTGACCCACGACTGTGGCCCCGAAGGCATTATGGAAGCATTCGGACGTGGTGGCGCTTTCTTGCGTCAAGCACTCGCCGCACTTCCACCCATTGAGGTGGTGCGGCTTTTCAATGGGCTTGGTGTAGCGACGCAAATCGAATCGACCGGAAAGGTGTTTCCATCAAGCAATCGCGCCGTCGACGTCCGCGACGCGCTGTTGAAGTATGCGACGGATGCGGGAGCCGAAGTCCGTTTGGATTGCGCGGTGAAGTCGCTCCATCGCGACCCTCAATCAGGCGGTTTCTTATTGGAGGTTGCAGGGGAGTTTCTGCAGTTTGATCGTGTGATTGTTACGGTCGGCGGTAAGAGCTGGCCAGGATGTGGAACGATCGGCGAAGGTTATAAGTGGTTGCAAGAGTTTGGGCACACGATCGTGCCGCCACGGCCGGCGCTGGTTCCCTTGGTCGGCGGTTCACCGTGGATGCATGAGATCAGCGGATTGACCTTGGACAGTGTGACAGCGAGCGTTTGGGCGGTTCCGCAAGACGGAAAAAAAACGCCCAAGAAACCACTGTTGGCTCGGCGCGGCGGATTCCTGTTCACCCATTTCGGTTTCTCGGGGCCCACGGCGATGGATGTCAGCGGCATCATCACCGCAGCGGCGAGGCCCCAGGAGACTCGTTTGACGCTTGACCTGGTTCCCGACCTAACGAACGACCAAGTGGTCCGCTGGGTGGAAGATCAACGCAGCGGTGGACGCCGCAAAGTGTCCGCCGCGATCGCCGAACTGCTGCCGCGCCGGTTGGCCGATGCCGTGACGCAAACCGCGGGAGCGACTGAAGTGTCATTTGCCGAACTTTCGCGGGCGAAATCCGATGCATTGATTCAATCATTAAAACAATTGTCATTGCCGGTGACGGGAACTCGCGGATTCGATAAAGCCGAAGTGACAGCCGGAGGTGTCAGTCTGAAGGAGGTCGATCCGCGGACGATGCATAGCCGTATTGTACCGGGGCTGTTTATTGCTGGTGAAATCCTTGATTTGGACGGCTGGATCGGCGGATATAACTTCCAATCGGCATTCAGTACCGGGTTGCTCGCTGGAACCCATGCGGTAACGTCCGAAATCGAAACTCCCGTAAGTTAGGTCCGTTCATGTCAGATCTGATCGCCCAAGGATCTCTCGCCAAAAATCGTTGGCGGCGTGCCCTTCCGGCTTCGACGGGAGCATGCGTGACCGATCCCGAATCACAAGTGCGCTGGTGGGACGACGATGAGGGCGTGGTCATGATCGGCCGCGACGGTTCGCCCGGTTGGCAGGTCACGTGGGACGATCGCGTTTCGCGTGAGCATGCGCAATTGCGACTTCAACCCGATGGCAGCGTGTTGGTGCGCAAAGTTTCTGCTTCACGCAATCCGATCTTCTATCGTGGGCAAAAGAAAGACACGTTTCGTTTGATGCCTAGCGAGCATTTCGTGATCGGCCATACAACGTTCACGCTTGCCACGCGACCGGAGGTGAATAATTCAGATAAGCGGCTTGACGTGACAGAGCATGTTTATAACGTGAATGAATTGCGCGGTCGTGGATTCCGAGATGCGGCAACGCGGATCGATGCACTGGGGCGATTGCCGGATATTATCGGCGGCAGTACGAACGATGAGGAATTATTAGTACGCGTGGTCAGCCTGCTATTGCAATCGATTCCGTCGGCCGCTGCGGTTGCGATTCTTGATGCCAGTGGTGATGACAAGACGCCGCCAAGAATCTTGCATTATGATAATCGGATCGCCGAGACCAGCGGTCCGCGCCCGAGTGCCAGAATCGCCCGCCAGTCGCTGCGCACGATGCAAAACGTATTGCATTTGTGGAGCGGCGGTGATGGCGAGGATTCGCCCTCCAAAGCTTCGCAACCTTATACCGCATCCGAAGGCGTCGACTGGGCATTTTGTGTCCCGCTGCCAACTCCAGCGTGCAATGGTTGGGTGATCTATGTGACCGGGCAATTGTTACCGCGAATCGATGGCGGTATTGAAAAATCACTAGCCGCAGCGCCCGATGATTTACACGACGATATTAAGTTTGCCGAATTGGTCGGTACCACACTAGGTAACTTACGCCAGTCTCGCCTGTTGCAACGGCAACAGCTCGGGTTACTGCGTTTCTTTTCACCCGTCGTCATGGAAGCGATCGCAGGACGCGATGCCGATGAGGTGCTGAAGCCACGCGAGACGAATGTTTCGGTACTGTTTTGTGACCTCCGAGGGTTCACGCGACAGAGCGAGCAGTCTCAAGATCGGTTATTAGAATTGTTGCAACGGGTCAGCGACGCTTTGGGAGTGATGACCGGCGAGATCTTGCACACCGGCGGAGTCGTTGGTGATTTTCATGGTGATGCCGCGATGGGTTTTTGGGGCTGGCCGTTGGACCAACCCGACTCGGCAGTGCGTGCGGCGCGAGCAGCGCTGACGATCCGCGAAGCGTTTTATGGCACCGGGATTTTGGGTGTATCCGAAGAAAGCGGAAATGATTCACGTCGGACACGACGTCAAGGTAGCTTCGGATTCCGGTGCGGCATCGGCCTGGCCACCGGACGCGCCGT
>DNWZ01000660.1 GCA_003506095.1 Planctomycetaceae bacterium
GATGGTGGCGATGAAAACCTAAAAGATTATCCGATCGAAGAAAATCCGGAATTGACCATCCGCAGCGTACTGAACAACCTGATGTTGTATCAAGAAGGATGGGGCGTTCACGCGATCAAGCACTCGCTGGTTCACAGTGGCGGGCAAAGCCGTGGGCAAGCCCGATCCACCGCACCATCAAGACTGCTAGGCTTCACCGCGTTTAGCCCATTCGCATTGCCGCGTGTCATCGAAATTGCCGAAGCGATTCCGTTTATTGAATTGACCGATTGGGACCATCAAAAACTTTACGCTCTTAAAGGCGAAGTCGTCGCTCGTGGCATTCGATTGATCACCGGTATTGATATGCCCGTGTTTAACAAACAAAGATTCCAGCATGGTGCGATCGATCCTGAAAAGTTTTCGCAACTATTTCCGCAACAAGAGCATGAGTATCGTAAAGCGTTTTTGCAGTGTTGGAATTAAGTGGCAATGGACCGTCAAACGACACACCAAGATGTCATGATTTCACGACGCGCGATTGAGTCGCTTCGACAACCGAAGGTGAAACTTGATCCGTTTCGGCCGATCGCGGTGATTCATGAATTTGAGGCCACCGTACGTCCGTCGCGTGGTTTTCCGCCTAAAGCATCTGTTACTTCGATCTTTATCACGGGTGCCGAATGCGTTTTCCGCTGCACCATGTGTGATTTGTGGAAGCACACGCTCGATACACCAACGCCACCGGGTGCGATTCCGGCACAAATCGATATCGCTCTTCAAAGCGATTTCCGTAATGACTCGGCGATTGCCGAATCATCGCAGTGGATCAAGCTTTATAATTCCAGCAACTTCTTCGATTCACGCTGCGTGCCACGCGAAGATTGGGATGCAATCGCCGCCCGGGTTACCAACTTCGATCGTGTGATTATCGAAAATCATCCCCGTTTGGTCGATTGCCATGTCGGCGAGTTCGCGGAGAAAATTGGTGGAAAACTGGAGGTCGCGATGGGGCTAGAAACGGTTTATGCGCCTTCGATCCGCCTGCTGAATAAACAGATGACGCTCGACGATTTTGAACGAGCGGCAAGTAATTTAAGCAACATGACAGTTGACTTACGAGTTTTCATTCTCTTGCAACCGCCAGGAATGCCCGCGGATCATGCGGTTGACGCAGTCATCGATTCCTTGCGGTTTGCAGGCCATTGCGGTGCGCGTCACGCGAGCATTATCGCAACTCGTGGCGGCAATGGAATGATGGAACAATTCAGTTTGAAGGGAACGTTTAAGGCACCAAACGCCTTCTCGCTTGAACGTTGTTTTGACCGTGCTTTGGTTAGCGACATGTCGATGGTGATAACGGTTGATCTATGGGGTTTTGAGAATCTAGCCGGGTTGTGTGAATCGTGTGTGGGCTTACGACGCCAGCGATTGTTGTCGATGAACCTGTCGCAGTCGATTCTGGCGCCATGTGAAATAAGCTGCGGATGCGCCGATGATTGAACGATTCGATGTCGTGATTTTAGGTTCTGGGTTTTCGGGTTCGTTACTTGCTTGGATTCTTGCGAAACAAGGTCGAAAGGTCTTGTTAATCGATTCGGGGCATCACCCTCGATTCGCGATCGGCGAATCTTCCACGCCAACGGCGGATTTTTTGATACATCAAATTGCGACCCAATGGGGGTTGCAGAAGTTGGCTCCGTTAGCAACTTGGGGCAGTTGGAAGCAAGCGTACCCGGATCTGGTATGCGGAAAGAAGCGAGGATTTAGTTATTATAAGCATGAAAAGGGCCAGTGTTTTGTCGATGACCACCAACACAGCCGATCGTTTTTGGTCGCTGCAAGTTGCGAGGATCGGTACAGTGATACTCATTGGTTGCGAAGCAGTGTCGATCAGTTTTTTGTGAAGAACGCTGTCGATGACGGATCACTGCTGCAAGAAGGTACAACCTTGCAGTCCGCTCGCTACGATCGCTTTGATTCATTGTGGAATCTTCGTATCAAGGGCCATGATGGGGCGAAGGATATTGCTTCAACCTGGTTGATTGATGCAAGCGGTGGCGGAGCGGCTACAGCGGATTTTGCAAACAATCCGCTCGATGACGATTGGATGCGGACACGAACGCGCGCAACGTTTGCGCATTACCAGGGCGTGCAACCGTTCGATGACGGACGTTCCGTCGACGACCCATTTTGCGGCGATGACGCAGCACAGCACCATTTGGTTGAAAATGGCTGGTGGTGGATGTTGCGTTTCGATAATGGCATCACAAGTGTCGGTTTGGTCGAAAAGCTCGACTCGGTTTCGACCGGCGATTCGTCACCTGTCGATGCCTACTTGCAAGGGGCATTGAACCAATATCCCAGTGTGGCAAAGTTGCTTTGTGAATCTAAAAGAGTTGCTCCAACGCTCGGCATACACGGTACATCCGAGCAAATCGCCTGTTCAATTCGCAGCGGTCGGATGAGTCGATGCAGGGCAAAGGCTTCTGCGGCAGGATTGATACTGTTGCCCAACGCATACGGCTTTGTCGATCCGCTGCACAGTACCGGCATTGCCCATGCATTAAGCGGAGTAACTCGCGCGGCACAGATTATGTTGGGACCGACCCGAGAAATCGAGACTGCGCTGAACGATTACGATCGTGACTTGCGGCGTGAGATGCGGTGGCTCGATACGTTGATCGCCGGCTGCTACTTCGCGATGCCGAATTTTAAGCGTTTCATCGCGTTCAGTTCGTTCTATTTCACCGCGGCGATTCAATTCGAGGCCGTCATGTCAGAAGATCCTGCCGTCTGGCCAGAAGGATTTTTGCAAGCCAATGACACGATGATGATTGAGGCGGCGGAAGCCAGCATTCGAGAAATCGACGATGAATCGCTCAGCGACGACCAGTTCACCGCCCACGTTCGACAGCGAATCCGTCGCTGGAACAAAGTCGGACTTCTGGAACCGCTAAATCGCAATCGACTCGACCACACGGCCGCGCCCAAGCGATGACCAAAACGGTACGCGCGCCCCTGCTGCGATGACCGTAAACTCAGCTCAGAAATCTTGCAACTCTTGATCAGCGTCTCCAAAAACCTTTCGATCGACACCCATGCGATGCAGGATCGAAAGATACATACTGCAAAGCTTGCGGTTTTCATTGCCTTTGTCCGTATAATCGAGCACGCGTCCGGTCTTCAATGTGCCGCCAAGGCCTCCGGCCAGCACTACAGGCAGCTTGCTAGAATCATGTCGACTGCCAGACCACATGCTTGAAACAAACATCAGGCATGAGTTGTCCAGAACTGTGGAATCGCCCTCGGGCATGCTGTCCAGGCGAGTTGCCAGGTAGGCAAGTTGGCTGCAATAAAATCGCGACACGCGTTCGTAAGCGTCTGACCGGTCGTCATGGGACGCACCATGGTGAGCGGTGCGAACGTCGAGGAACGGATAGAACAAACCAGACAGGTCGCGACACAGCAATAGCGACGCAACGCGTGACTTATCGCTTTGGAATCCTATTGCCACAATATCGCACATCAATCGCATATGATCGCGAATATCTTCTGGCAAACCATCGTCGGGCCGCTTCATCGCGAACACGGGTTTACCATGGTCCTTTGCGCGTTCGGTCGCCTTGTCCTTATGTGCTCTTTGGGCTTCGATTCGCTTTTCCACCTCCCGAACACTTGCCAGATATTCATCCAGTTTGATGCGATCACTGGCGCTGATGTGACGCGATAACTGGGATGCGTCATCCCGAACTCGATCCAGAATACTCTGGTTGCGTTTGTTTCCACGGTTGTCAAACAGACTATCGAATGCGAGCGACGGATACGCCTCCATCGGGACGGGCGACGTCGCATTCTGCCAAGAAATGTGCGAACTGTATGCGAGTGAAAAATTGGTTTCGTGATATCCCGTAACCGGTTGTTCACACCCCAGCACCATGCTTGGTTGCAGCGTTTCATTCTGGAAGTGATTTGCCAAGACTTGGTCGACGCTGATTCCGCCTTTTAACTCAGCACCTTTTTGAAGCGAAGCACCTGAAAGGATGTTTCCCGTTTGTCCAGGGTGAATGCCAACTCCTGTCGCTGATTTGTTAAACAATCCTGTGATGAAGTTCATCTTGTGTTTGATCGGCCCCATCGGTTGCAAACTTTTACCGAGCTCCATTTCGGTCCCCGAGCCTTTTGCCCACCAATGATCCGCATTGATTCCACAACCCATGAAGAGTGCCGCAAATCGCTTTGGGCACGGCGTCGGTTCGTTTGCAACCACAGTTTCGCGGCCCCAAACCGGAACCGATTCCAACCATGGCAGTGTCATCGTCACGCCGACACCGCGTAAGAACCTCCGCCGCGAAACGTTGGCGATGCTTCGCTGGTTCGGCTGCGATCCCGAATCGTCAGTTGTCGATTGTTTTGCAAGGCTCATCTGAGGTTCCTTCGGTTTTCGGGAATGTCGAAACGTGATCGTATGTTTTCTAGTAATGAAAACGATGACAACTCGCCAACGGTCAATCTGTCATTCTTTTGTTCAAAAACTGTGGACTGGTCACAATGCTTTGAATCAGGGTGTGGAATCGATACTCATTGCCAGCCAAGTCGGCACAGATTTGCGTTAAGGTTGGTTCGTCTGACAGTAGCAAACTGCGCCCCAATGCATAAGACATTAGACTGCGGCTGAGGTTGTTCGCGAAATCATCACGTCGATGCTGGGTAATGTAATCCACCAATCCGTTCAATCCATTTCGGTTGACACCGTCGGGAAACGTCGCTCCGTCATCCATCGGTTTTCCACCAAGGTCTGCTTGGCGTCGCTGGCCGATCGGATCGAAAGACTCAAACGCCAGGCCCAGCGAATCAAACCGCTCGTGGCAACTCGCACACGCTTTGTTCTCACGATGCTTCTTCAATGCATCGCGTAACGTCAATTCACCCAGCTTCGATTCGTCGGCAGGCAGTTCGGGTACATCATTTGGCGGCGGCGGGATGTATTCCCCCAACAACCGCCGCGCGACCCAGTACCCACGCTTAACCGGACTCGTTCGCAAGCCTGGTGCATTCTTGGTCAAAAACACCGCCATCGCCAACAATCCGCCACGGCCTACGATCTTGGCATTGTCGACTCGTATCCATACATCGTCGTCTCCCTTCAAGCCCTTGGGTTTTGGGCCGCCAAAAATCTTCTCGACATCCAATCCGTAATGCTTTGCGAGTTTCCGGTTCACAAACATATGATCCGATTGGACCAAATCAAAAGCATTTCCATTTTGCTGAAATACATCCACCAGATAACGAATCGGCTCTTCAAACATCGCTTGGCGGAGGTCGTTATCAAATTCCGAAAATCGCTGTCGGTCGACTGCGTTGTGTTGATCAAACCTGCGAAAGTCCAACCAATTGCCGCCGAACTCGATTGCCAGCGCACGTGCCTTGGGGTCTTTCAGCATTCGTACCGTTTGCGACTTCAATACATCTGGTTTTCGCAATTGCTGCGACTTAGCCAGTTCGATCAATTCGTTATCCGGCATGCTGGACCAAAGAAAATAGCTCAGCCGGCTGGCCAACGCTAAATCGCTAAGTGGTCGCGTCGCATCGTTGCCCGCCACCGGCACATCGACACGGTAACAGAAGTTGGGCGAGACAAGGATCGCGACGACGCAATCACGGATCGCTTCATCGTGTTCCAGGGCATCGGATATTCGCAGTGTCGTATAGAAATCGAGCATCCCCGACTGTTCGTCGGATGTGAGCGGCCGCCGGAACGCACGCTCTGCAAAAGTGAGCAATTCTTTTAAGTGATATTCTTGGCTTGCCACGCTTAGGGAATCATGGTGTCGAAATGTTTCGTGCATCGACCTGAAATAGTCATCAATCGCCGCCATCGCAACATCACTGGCGCCTTTCTCTTTTGCTTTGGCTTGATAGACCACCGAAAGCCGAGCGATTTTTTCGGGCGAAGCGCAATCCTTGTCCTCGGCGCGGGCGAAGTCGAATTGCTCGTCGCGCAAGAAGCCTGATTCGGCCCGTTCGAACCAAATAAAACTTGAGTACTGCCGCAGCGGAATCGATGCCGCGAAGTAGAACTCTTCCCACAATCGATCAATCTCGAGACGGTCAGCATCGCCTAAAATCAAATCATATAAAGGTGCGTCGTCGCGGAAGTAACCCATTTGATTATGGAAGCCAGCGCTCAAGTAACGCCCTTTCAATGATTTCTCCTTTTCGGGGTCTAAATAGACTCGCGCTCGTTCCGTAACCATGAACGCGTCGGGGAAAAGATAGCAGAAACGATCAAAAGATTTCTGAAACACTGCCGCAGCATCCAAATCATCGGGTGCGACCATCGCCTGTGCGGCCAACGAGTTGGCGGGCAAATCGGCAAGATCGGGCTTGAGCGCGCCGCCCACGAAACGTTGTCGATTGGAAGCGAATTGACGGTTCTTCCACAACACAAGTGGTTGTGACCCATTGTTCACCGTCGGAGCGGTCAGGTTGGGAACAAACGGCACCAGACGCGTTCGCAGTTCAATGACAAAATCACGCATCACCTTGGATTGCGATTGGGCAATTATTTTCGCGTCGACTTGATTATCCGACGTCGGGGCTGGCATTTCTTGCCACATTGCCCGCAGCGCTGCAATCGGTCCGATCGATTCATGTTCGCCGGGTTGCTGTGTCAAAAGACCATAGATTGTGGCGAGATACTTCGGACTGAGATTTGACGTTTGAGCAACGTTATCGATGGTTGCGTTTGGATTACCCAGAATATGGCGATGCTGGTAGACCCAAGATGCGAGGAAATAGTCTTTATAATCGATCGGTTGACGATTATAAAAATCGATGATCCGATTGACACAAAACTTATCCAGGTCGGTATCAGCGACAACGGGGAACGGAGCAAACTCGAATCGATCCGGCATCAGGACAAGATGTGCTGCGACCGACTGGGCGGCTTCGAGGTACTTGTTCAGCAGCGATGGCGTCATCATCAGCGATTCGCCTGTGTTGTCAAATCCCGCTTCGTTGGCCGGGTCGACTGGAAACTCACGCGTCGGTCGAATGTCGACACCCGTTAAATCGCGAATCGTATAATCGAACTCCGCGTTGCTGAGCCGTCGCGCCAGCACCGGCCCAGGATTCCCGGTATCTCTAGCAGCCTCGTGGGATTGAAACTCGCGAATCCAATTTATCATCGCGGTTCGCTCGTCATCGTTAGGCTGGTCCGCAGATTCCGGCGGCATGTTTCTTTGGCTAATCTGCTGGGCAACGATGGCCCAGTGGCGATGATCACGAGCGACTGAACCGATCGCCTGGTAACTACTTAAGTTGAGATCGCCTTCCGCGATTTCTTGGTTATGGCAATCCAGACAATACCGTTTAAGTAGCGGTTTGATGAGGGATTGGAACGACAATTCAAAGCTTGTAGGCTCATCACCCGACGGGGCATTGTTGGCTTGAGCGGGACCACTGGGTTCGCCGGCTGCGGAGTTCGTGCAATAAGATAGAATGCATACGATCGCGATGCAAAACGCGAGGGCAGGCATTGAATAAAAGCGGAGGTAGAAGGTGGACTTCACAAATAGAATTGGGTTTGGATGAAAGGTGGGAGTCGCCGACAAGAATGGGGCGGGTAAGGGCAGCCACCAGCCGGGAGACGTGGCTGCACAAAGTTGGGATGCGGCTTGCGACCGATCGAGATCGACGGCATCGGAGCCAAGAGTTTAGCCGATCGAGGCAGCGATTGAAAGCATTTGCCGGCTCGGTGTGGATAATGACTCGACCAGGCGCGTGCCGCTATTGGCGGCTGGCCGTCGGGATGGTCGCTGCCACCGGTGCCGTCAACGCCCGAGCCCGCTGGCGTTCAGCAGCTTGACGAATCAATGCTGCGAACCGCTGACGCGACGGTTCGGAGACTTGCGGCAGTCGCAGAGCAAGCTCTTCCATTGCGAGTGGATTTTTTGAAGCGGTGGTACCGAGTTGATCGATAAAACGGGCCGTTTCAGCGAAGTTGTGATCCGCCGTACGACCGATCAGCGGACCAAACGTTCGCATGATCAAATCGGCGGCGAGGTGTTCGACTTGCACAAAACAATCGAGTGAGCCTTCGATAATACTGTTGCCTTCTGCATCGACCTTATAAATTGAACGTAGAATAAAGACGCCTTTTCCATTGATCACATTGGTGGTCAATTTGCCGTCGTAAAATCCATCGGCGACGTAAACATGAACGGCGGGGTCTCCATATACCAAATCGACGGTGCAATCAGTCCCGGATCCATCGATCGCTCGCAGTTTAAAGGCATCGATCCGCTCTGTCTTGACCTCGGTTATCTCCATCAGATCCCAAACGCCGACCAGCACTTCGGGATTTCGCACGATGAACATGAACAGGTCGGCATCGCACTGGATCGTCTGTTGGCCCAGGTGGCGATAAAGCGTCGGACGGTTGGTGATTGCCAGGATCCGCTGCTGGGCTGCGGGAGTCAGTCGCCCCATTGGAATCGCGTTGATCGCATCGGCACCTGACGAACGTCCCGCCGGACGCGAATAGGTGGTACCCGGTCGGCGATCTTTCGCGGCAACATCCGCGACCGCGCTCGACTGTGGAATTTGAGTTTGCGGAGCCAGTGGATACTGGGCTCGAGCGATTTGGACGTTATGCATTGCCAGAATCGCCAACGCAATTGTGGCAATCGTAGACGAGATAACGGATCGAGACAGACAATACGGCATAAAGGGTCCGTAAAGCGTAGCGCCCGACCGATGGCCCCCCACCCGTCGCGGTTCCGGATTCGACACTTGTAACAGTTATTCGGCAGATGCCTGGGCGTGGGTGCACCTTTTCCTTCACACAGTTTTGTCTTGGCAGACAAACGTCGCTGGGGCGGATTGGCCAAGTGGCTGCCAAGCGGTCGCTATCTAGCCACTATGGCCACCCATTCGTCGGATTTTCTGCCGTCCACGCCTGTACCCTCGACACACCGCACGCTGGCTTGATAATCAGCAAAATTAAATTGGCGTACAAAACGCCCTTGCTGAAATTTCAAAGCGGCGTAGCGTCCCCCCGCGATACGCTGTCGATTTCTAACAACCAACATCCACAAAATCCCTCCTGCCCCACGACGAAGAGCTGACCCATGGCGAAAAAAACGATTGATGACGTTGAAGTTGCTGGCAAAACCGTTCTCATGCGAGTCGACTTTAACGTTCCGCTGGACGACCAACTAGCGATTACAGACGACCGCCGAATTCGGATGGCGTTGCCAAGCATTAAAAGCGTTATCGACCGAGGCGGTCGGTTGATTTTGATGAGCCATTTGGGGCGCCCCAAGGGCGAAGGCAACGATGCAAAGTATTCGTTGGCACCCACGGCGATCCGGTTGGCCGAGATGCTAGGAACCCCCGTTCACTTTGCCAGCGACACCGTCGGCGATGACGCACACGCCAAAGTGGGTGCAATGAAAGACGGCGAAACCGTTGTTTTGGAGAATGTTCGATTCAACCCCGGCGAGCAAAAGGGCGACAAAGACTTTGCCGCGAAATTAGCAGCCATGGGTGACATTTATTGCAATGACGCCTTTGGGACGTGTCACCGTACCGATGCGTCAATGGTCGCAGTCCCCGAGGCAATGGCGGGAAAACCGCGTGTTGTTGGCCATTTGGTCGGCAAAGAAATCGCATACCTCAGCGACGCGATCAGCAACCCGGGGCGTCCGTTCGTCGCGATCCTTGGTGGAGCGAAGGTCAGTGATAAGATCAACGTGATCAATAACTTACTAGGAATTTGCGATAAAGTCATTATCGGCGGCGCGATGGCTTACACGTTTTCGCTCGCTCAAGGCGGAAAAGTTGGTAACAGTTTGGTCGAAAAGGACAAAGTCGAATTGGCCAAGCAGTTGCTGGACAAAGCGGGCGACAAATTGTTATTGCCGATCGACACACACTGTGGCGATGCGTTCAACGGCAACTGTAACAAACAGGTCGTGGCCGCTGGTGAGATTCCCGATGGTTGGGAAGGTTTTGATATTGGCCCCCAATCGGCAGAGCTGTTCGCGAAGACCATCGCCAGCGCCAAAACTGTCGTTTGGAACGGACCGATGGGTGTCTTTGAAATGCCGCCATTTGATGCAGGAACCAAACGTGTTGCTCAGGCGGTGGCCGACAGCGATTCGACCAGTATCATCGGAGGCGGCGACAGTGCGGCGGCGGTTGAACTTTTGGGCTTTGCCGATCGGGTCAGTCACGTTAGTACCGGCGGCGGCGCGAGTCTGGCGATGCTAGAGGGACATAAGTTCGCGGCTGTCGAATTGTTGGATGAAGCCTAATTCAGTTGATAACTGATTAGGTTCACCGTACAGAACTCTCAAAAGGAAAGTGGCTTGTCACTAGGAATGGTATTTTGACGAAAAACCCTAGCAAAACCGCTGTGTCATCACAACCTTCGACGGTCGAAGACCAGCGGTTGATCCAGGCCGAACGGAGAGAACAAAACTGGCCGCGATGGGGCCCTTACTTGTCAGAGAGACAGTGGGGCACTGTTCGAGAGGATTATTCTGCAGGCGGTGGCGGCGATAATCCGTGGAGCTATTTCACTCACGATCACGCTCGTAGTCGCGCCTATCGTTGGGGCGAAGACGGATTGTTGGGAATATCCGATCGCCAGTGTCGGTTGTGTTTCTCGCTGGCACTATGGAACGGTCGTGACCCGATCCTGAAGGAACGATTGTTCGGGTTGACCGGCCCCGAAGGCAACCACGGCGAAGATGTCAAGGAATTGTATTACTACCTCGACAGTACGCCAACGCACAGCTACATGAAAGCGTTGTATAAGTATCCCCAGGCAAGATTTCCTTATGAAAAACTAACAGAAGTCAATCGGCACCGCGATCGTAATGAACCAGAGTATGAATTGCTTGATACCGGGGTTTTCGATGAAGCCCGATACTTTGATATTCAAGCTGAATATGCCAAGCGGACGCCCGATGATATCTTGATTCGTTTGACGATCGACAACCGTGGTCCTCAATCAGCGGTATTGCATTTATTGCCGACGCTGTGGTTTCGTAACCGTTGGGTCTGGCACAGCACGGATGAACTTTGCACCGCTCGGCCTTCGCTGCGACTGGAAGACGGAGTTGTCAAATGTGTCCACGATACGCTGGGTGAATACTACTTTACCAGCGACTGCGCTGAAGACGGCGAGTGGTCTTGGTTGTTCACCGACAATGAAACGAACATCGATCGGCATCCCGGGTTACCCAGCGAAGCGGGCTACTACAAAGACGCATTTCATGAGTTTGTCGTCGGAGGAAACACCAAAGCGGTCAACCCATCTAAACGTGGCACGAAAGCGGCCGCTTATGGATTGATGGTGATCCCGTCCGGCGGAACAAGAACGATGCGATTGAGGCTAACCCGCGATCGCGATGTACCGCCCCACACGAAGGATGAAAATGGCAAGCCGATTGCGGCTAAGTTTCGCCAGCATGCCTTCGACGATTTTGAAGCGGTATTTAAAGAGCGGATTCGTGACGCCGACGAGTTTTACGATAGCCGAATCGAAGATTCGCATTCGCCCGAACGACGCCAAATCATGCGCCAGGCTTACGCGGGCCTGCTATGGACTAAGCAGTTTTATCATTATGTGGTTTCGACATGGCTGAAAGGCGATCCAGCATGGCCGGCCCAGGACGAAGCTCGCAAGAATGGGCGTAATTCCGATTGGCAACACCTGTTCAATCGTGACATCATTTCAATGCCTGACAAATGGGAATATCCATGGTATGCGGCTTGGGACAGCGCGTTCCACATGTTGCCCATGGCACGCTTGGACCTCGAATTTGCCAAGGAACAGTTGATTCTGTTCTTGCGCGAGTGGTACATGCACCCCAACGGTCAAATACCAGCTTACGAATGGCAACTCTCTGACGTGAACCCACCGGTGCATGCGTGGGCGGTCTGGAATGTCTATAAGATGAGTGGGCCAGTTCGGAAACGCGATAAGGTTTTCTTGGCCCGGTGTTTTCAGAAACTGACCGTCAACTTCACCTGGTGGGTCAATCGCAAGGATCCCGAAGGTCGTAACGTTTTCGCTGGCGGATTTCTCGGGCTAGATAACATCGGCGTTTTCGATCGCAGCAAACCGTTGCCTGGTGGCTATCTGGAACAGGCCGACGGTACGGCTTGGATGGCATTTTATTGTGGCGGAATGCTGCGGATTGCCCTCGAATTGGCCGAAGACAACCCGGCTTATGGCGACATGGCCAGCAAGTTTTTTGAACATTACGTCGCCATTGCCGAAGCAATGAACTCGTTGGACGGTTCGGGATTGTGGGACGAAGAAGACGGTTTCTATTATGACCACCTCTACGTTGACAATCAATCGATCCCGATGCGGGTAAGATCGATGGTCGGATTGATTCCACTGTTGACCGGTGTGATCATTGAAGAGGCAGTGATCAATAAACTGGACGGCTTTCGCAAGCGAACCGGGTGGTTTTTGGCCAATCGTGCGACCGATTTGTCAAAACATATGACTTATATGGAACACGATGAACGCGAAGATGAGTCCGGGCGAACGATGCGATCGTTTTTGGCGATTCCGTCGCAAGACCGCTTCCGCAAACTATTGGCGGTAATGTTGGACGAGAAAGAGTTTCTGTCGCCGTATGGCATCCGCAGCCTTTCGGCAGTGCATCGCGATCGACCCTTTGTGTTTGATTTTGCGGGACAACGCAATGAAGTCCGCTATGTGCCCGGCGAAAGTGATAGTGGTTTATTTGGCGGCAACAGCAATTGGCGTGGACCAATCTGGTTTCCACTGAATTTTTTGCTGATCCAGGCATTGAAACGATACCATACATTCTATGGTGAAGCGTTCCGCGTTGAATGCCCCACCGGCTCGGGTAACTTGATGACGATGCAAGAAGTCGCACAAGAGCTCGAACGGCGTTTGATAACGATCTTTGAACCCGACGCCAGTGGGCGGCGACCGGCTCATGGTGATGTGGCTCAATACGCTGACGACGAAAACTGGAAAGAACTCATTCTGTTTTATGAATACTTCCACGCCGACACAGGCTTAGGCTTGGGGGCGAGCCACCAAACCGGTTGGACGTCGTTGGTTGCGACAATCTTGCAAAGCCAGGGCAAGGTTGAACGCGAGCGAACGAACCGCGATACACAGCGAGCGACATAACCTGTGGACGGAAGAGGCGGTACGTCGATCGGAACATTTTCATCGCCTCTTGAATCAGGGCGTTATGTGATCTTGTTCCATCGCCAAGCTCATGGAATTCCGCGGCGTTACGATAAAGACGAGACAGACGAAAGCATCAACAACCGCGGTGGTGATCACTACGACTGGATGTTCCAAGCCGATGGTTGCTTGGCGACCTGGGCGACAGCAGAATTGCTCAGAACTGACTGCGCCGATGAAGTCGGTGCCATCGTCTTGCCAGATCATCGTGTCGACTATCTGCAATTCGAAGGCGATGTGTCAGACGATCGTGGTTCGGTCCGGCGGGTTGAATCAGGGCAATTTGAATTGATCGCTGCCGCGCCCGATCGGCTTGAGGTTCGGACTCGCGGCAATCGCAATTGCGTATTGGTGATTTATCGCACTTGGTGCGGCGAAGGTGTTTCGTTTTGGCGAATTTCGTCGCGGCCGAGTGCCGATGGCATGCCAACGCGCGCCGATGCGAGTTGATAGATTGGCCCCTGGGGCTGATAGGCTTCGAAAGCTTCGGTACCAGTGTGCCCCGCCAGCGAAAGCAGGCCGGATGACAAGCCGAGCGATTCGACAATCACAGGCGTGTGTTTGTAACCACGATGCTCGCTGGGAATCGTAACCAGTGCGATCGGCTCGGTTTGATCCATATCCCAGCGTACTTCCATATCACTCTTGGCAGCTTCGACGGAAATGCCGCGAAGGAAACGAGTCAACGGCAACGGTAAGGCGCCAGCGCGAAGATTTGTAATTCGAATCGCTACCACGTTCGCTTGTTCCGTCAAAGCCGCTTTGACTTCGAATGAGACGATCGTATCGATATGTTGATTCTTATACCTTGCGGCCGCGAAAACGCGACCGTCTTCGATCACGATTCGTGGCTCCGTGACACCTCTGGGCAACAGGTTGGGAAACTCGCGAGGCAGCTGTTGTACCAACCATGCATTTACTTGTTCATCGGTAAATACTGCACACCAACTGCCTAATCGAGCCGCATCGCCTTGCAATTGAACGACATCCTTTTCGAGGCTCGCGATCGCCGAATCGAGATCCTTTGGCATCCGCAGCGCGGCTTGCGAATAGAAGTCTGGGACAATTCTAGTCCGCTGCAGTGCCCACCT
>DNWZ01000062.1 GCA_003506095.1 Planctomycetaceae bacterium
GCGGCATGGGAATGGGTGGCATGGGGATGATGCGTGTTCCCGCCGAACGCCAATTGAAGCTGAAGGTCACCACGGTCTGCTTGGAACATGGAAAGGCGGATCCGAGTCCGCGAGTCGCTTACAAGATGATTCCTGCCGAACAGTTCACTCAGGATGCGCGAGTCCTAGAAGTCTGCCGTTTGCTGGGTTACAGCCGCATGACTCAAAACGTTGCTCAGGCAGCGGCATGGCATTTGACGGACGGGCTTGCTTGGATCGAGTTGCGAAACAAGGTGAAGAGTGAGAACCCGATGACTCGCCAAGTCACGATGTGGTTCCACCCGCAAGAATTGTTGCAAGCTTCTTACGTTGTCGCTTCCACCAACCACTTGAACAACGAAACGTCGACGTCGGCGGTTGGCAAATCGGATTCGTCCTACGAAACCAACTGATCGGTAGGTCGGATACGCCGGCGGTTCATCATTGTCCAGATGCCAGCCGCCAGGATGCTTTCCACGGCCAGTTGCACAAGCCTTGCCACGACGGCCGACAGCAGGGCTGGGCCAGGGCCAATGATCGGCCCTAGCAACGTCGCTAGCACAGTTTCGCGAACTCCGACGCCGCCTGGCAGCAGTGACAGGAAACCTGCGACAAATGCCAACATCGCTGCGGCCGAGCAGATCAGCGTGAGTGATACGACGGATTGATCAGCCGACAGTGGAACTAGGGCCAAGACGACGGCTGTCATCGATATCCCAGTAAAGGCCCACGATATGGCACACCAAAACCAGGCGGCGACCAAGTCGTTTGTGGTCCAATCCAGCGGCATCGGCTGTAGCGTTTCATCTTTGTGACTGTTTCGTTTGCGGATCCTCAGCCTAGGTGACAGAGCGAAACGCAATACCGGGGGCAGCGTGCCAAACAAGGCACCGATTGCCATCAGGGCGCTGCCCCATTTGATCCAAGGTGGCGTTTCAAGCACCATCACCAACAGCAACGCAAGGGCTGCACCGACCGCGATCAGGTTGAGCGTTTCGATGATCACGGCGATCGCAGACAGCTTGATGGAAATCTTTGTCGCCCCGCGACTGAGGATCGATGCACGCAGGACAATCACCATCGCTTTGCCTGGAACATACTTGCCCAAGTGGCCAACCAATTGCGCGGCCATCACCAAACGCAACCCGATCGGTTGATGCAGCGCTGCAAGCGCTCGCCGCAGCACTAGCCCAGCTGGAATCAATGAAATCGCATACGTTACGGCTGACACAACCAGCCACCCCCAGCGAACGTCCGCCAGTGTGATGCGTGTGGCGGTTGACTGCTGCTGCCATTTCGAAACCGACTCGCGGGCCGCCAGTGCCACAGCGACGATGACCAACAACGTGATCATCCATTTTCCTAAACGGACCGCCCACGACCGCAGACGATTGGGCCTGGACACGGTCGTCTCTTCGGCGACTTCCATTTCGGTCGGGGGCGATAAACGATCAGCAGAATTTGTCATACACTACCCGGTCAAACCTGTTCACCCCCGAGAGTGAGTTTCCCGTTGGCCAAAAAATCAAGATCCAATTCGTCGGCTGCTTCGTCGGCAGGCCAGCCCAAGCCCGCTCAAACCAAGCCCGCTCAGATCGGCACTGGCACCAGCCAGCCTGTCTCAAACATAGCGTCTGAACCGACCGACGGCGCGGGTTTACCAGTTTCCGTCATGAAAGAGGCTGTCGGCAGCCTGACGCTGGGACGAATCATTTCTGTTGGTGCGCTCATGCTGGCGATTGTCGTCATCGGCGTTTTGTTTTTTCGAGTCATGGCCAGTTTCTTTGTCCCGCTATTCTTAGCCGCCCTTCTTGTGGTGATATTTCGCCCGTTGTATCAAGCGATTCTCGACCGCGTCGACGGTCGCACCCACATCGCATCGATTTTGACAACCCTTTCGATCTTGCTCTTGGTGTTGTTTCCTGCTGGAATCATCGCATCGATTGCGGCGGCACAGGGAGCCGATTTTTTTCGTCAAATGAACTCCGGCGGCCTCTATCAATCGCTCGACCAGATCCGCACCCGGCTATCGCTCGACCTGCCGCGAGCCGAACAGTTTCGCAAGCTCGATAGCGCAATCTCGCAATTGGCTGATCCCGAATCAACCGAATCAAACAGCGAACGTCTGGCGGAAGCCGAAGAGATTGCGATTTACTTAACCGATGTGCTTGGCGGCCCACGAAAAGTCGTTGAAGGGGGAGGAAAAAGCAGCGGCTCTCAGGTCGGTCCGAACTTGGCGGAACAAACATCGGGCGATCAAACTGCCGAAGCCATCGCAGAGGAATCGCCTTCGCTGGCAAGCGTCACGATCCAAAGCCCACAAACAGAATCGTTCTTAGAGGCATTGCGAGTGTTGCGCGAATTGGCCCAGCAGATCGCGTCGGAAAATGATCAACGAGACCCGATCCAGCGTCAAACGGTTCGCGAACAGTACCAGCAACAGTATTGGGTCGTGCGATCGGCCCAGCGGGTATGGATGCGATCTCTGATCGGCGATTCGATCAACGCGCAATTGAAATTGCTAGCCAATCCCAGCGAGACAGAACTGAAGTCGTTCCTGGCCGGTGCCCAAGAATACTTACAACCGCGTGTGTTGCCATTCACTCAAATGGCTGGCAGATTCTTATTCCAGATTTTTATCGACTTTGGCATCTTAATCATCACGCTCTATTTCTTCTTTGCCGACGGCCCCAGCATGATTCGCACGTTGATGCGATTGAGTCCGTTGGATGATGAGTATGAAGAAAGATTGTTGCGACAGTTTGACAGCACCAGTCGCGCAGTGGTGTTGGCCACGGTGCTCAGTGCACTAGCGCAAGGCGTGCTGGCAACCGGTGCATTTTGGATTTTAGGGATGCCGTCGCTTGTGCTGCTGTTTCTAGCCACCACATTCATGGCATTCATACCCTTCCTAGGCCCAGCCGCTGTGTGGGCTCCGGTGGCAATATATCTTGGCGTGTTCGAAGGCCGCTGGCCCGAAGCAATCGGACTGACCATCTTTGGTGTGACGGTCGTCGCAATGGTCGACAATGCGGTGCGAATGTTCGTGCTGCAAGGAAACTCGCAACTTCATCCTTTGCTGGCCTTATTGAGCGTTCTTGGCGGTTTGCAAGTCTTTGGTCCGGTCGGGATTTTAGTCGGCCCGATGGTTGTTGTCTTTTTGCAAACTTTGCTGGAAATCTTAAACCATGAATTAAG
This sequence comes from Planctomycetaceae bacterium, assembly GCA_003506095.1. GTDB lineage: Bacteria > Planctomycetota > Planctomycetia > Pirellulales > Pirellulaceae > UBA6163. The sequence goes on from DNWZ01000062.1 coordinate 3,217, forward strand.
TGGCCAGGCGAATGCCGCTGAAAGTAATTCGATGGGTGATAGCGAGCGAGTCGACAAGTCCGATGCGGCCATGGCTACCAACGCCTGAACGCCTTTGCCCCCTTTTCGGATAGGCTCTTAATCCTGCACCGGCAGGCTTAAGGCGATTCGCTTCCCATTTCTAAAGACCACCGCCGCAACCCGATCGCCGGGCCGTTTTTGCTGGACACCCAATCGCAACACATCGGATTCCCGAATCAGATCCTTTCGATCGTCAAGGGAAACCAAAATGTCATCTTTTTGAAAGCCTGCATTTTTGGCTGCGGCGTGCGGGCCGTACTGCCCGACATGTTTGATTCGAAGCGCCATTTCTACTTTCGCTACGCCTGCACGACTTCGATCTTGTTCGGATGCAGGTTCTAACGACAATCCACCGGTTGCCATTCTGCGCAAGCCCCATGTGCTCGCTCTCCAATCGATGTCACCTAAGGCTCGCCAATCTTTGGGTAATCCTAAAGTTAATTTCATGGACGAACCACCGCGGCGCAGGTCGACAGCAACATTCCCACCACGATTGCTGACTGAATTTAAAACCCACTGGACATCCGCAATCGACAACAGCGGCTGGCCGTTCATCCGAATCAACTCGTCTCCAACAACAAATCCGGCGGCTTTGGCGAGAGAACCGGTACCGACTTCGAGTACCGTCGCCCGATGTTCCGGATCCAATACCAGGCCGATTGATTTGGGGTGAGGATAAGGGAACATCAGTTCGTCCGGGATCGGTTCACCACGACTGCGATAAAACTCTCGCTCTGCATCACCGATCTGGTGGCAATGAATGCAGCTTTGAACAATGTTGCCTGATTCGCTCAGTTTCGACGTGTATTTATCTTTTAACATGGGATAAAGTTCGGGGGCAGCAAACCGTGGCACGTTGCCGAGTTTTGCGGCCAATGCTTCTTTGTCGCGCGGGAACGCAGCGTGCATTGCGAGTGCCCCTTGCAATGCCTTGGCCAGTCCCGGCAAGGAAACATCACCCGCCCATTCATTGCGATGCGATCGAGTGCCGAATCGACCGTAAATCGTTCCGTCGGCATTCAACATAAACGCGGCAAAGGATTGGTCCGTATCGAATTGAAATGTCGATAGATCCAGCCCGTTTGTCGAAACAATTCGGACACAAACGAAGCGATCCAGCAACGGTCGGATGACTGGGTCTTGATCGACCAGATTGTCATCCAATTTCACACATTCTTCGCAAGGAATGCATCGCAGCACAACAAGGATTGGCTTCCCATTTACGCGAGCTTCGTCATACCCACGTTTCAAATCGTTATAGATCCAGAAACCTTCTGCTTCGACACGCTGGCGGTCTTCCCTGACTTTCTGTTCACGAGATTTTTTTTCTTGAGCGATAGTCGTCTGCGAAATAAAGACCGCAACAGTCACAAAGCAGATTTGAAAACAACGATTCATTGCAAAGTCCGCGAGCGAAAGAAAAGTACGAACAACGAAAACAAACGCGACGATTCGACCCAATAAAGTCTTTACCCAACTTCGTCACCCGACGGGCCGTAGATTGCCGGTACTGGGATATTGTTCAGCCGATAGTAAACGCTAAGGATCGCACGATGATGAATCGTGTGGCTGATTATAAATGTGCGCAGCGCAACACCCCTTGGCATCGAAACAAGAGGCTGGCCGTTATCCAATAAGCTCCAGATTTCATCAAGCTTCTCTTCACTAAAGTTCTGGATCGCCGAACGAGCCTGCGCAGTGTTGCGATCAAAGTCGGCCAGGATTGCGTCACGCGATGCGAGCGAAGGCACTTCATGCACCGGACCGCCCGGGGGNNTCGTTGCCATTTCTTGGTCAAACTCTGGCAAAATCATTTCGACAAACATCGTTAAATCCCGGTGAAAAGTGGTGGCAACAAGTCGTGGTTGTACGGACCGGCGTTGACCATTGCAACAATCAGGCAAAAAGAAAACCTTGTGGGCACCGTTGCTCATTTCCCGAAGACA
>DNWZ01000151.1 GCA_003506095.1 Planctomycetaceae bacterium
GTCGCGTTGCTCATCAATTCCATGCCGAAGAACAGAAGGCCCAGCCCCATGATGGCCATTGCCCACTGTTTAACTTTCTCGTTTTTTGCAATCACATCCATCAGGAATCCGAATGCGATCATCAGCAATCCGTATTGATAGATTTTGAACGCGATGACTTGCGCGGTAAGCGTTGTGCCAACATTAGCGCCAATGATCACGCCGATCGACTGACTGAGTGTCAGCAGGCCAGCAGAAATGAAGCCGACGACAAGTACGGTTGTGACCGTGGACGACTGAATCACTGCCGTGATCGTGGCCCCTGCGAGCGCGGCGGTGAATCGGTTTGCAGTCAACCGCGATAAAAGGTTTTTCATGTTGCTGCCCGCAACTGCCTTCAAGCTCTCGGTCATCTGCCGCATGCCAAATAGAAACAAGGCTATGCCACCGCAAAGTCCTGTTACAAGAGCACCGATTTCAAATGAGCTAGATTGCATTCAGCGAGAGCCTAAAACGACGACGACATGACGCCCCCCAGACCGGGGCGGCTTTGTGATGTTATGGCCCCGGGCAATCCGGGGGTATCGCCTTGGCAATCGGATTGCGAGTTGATTCCGATCGAAACGATCCAAAAGAGTTTTCCAAAATGGGTGTAAATTGCCTAACGTTTAAAAACTAACCCCTTCCTTGACCACAGCCTGAAAAGCTCGAATCCAACGAGTGATAAACCAGGCATATATCCGAACAAAGTTAAAAGCGGGGCCAACTGGATGGCGATCCGCGTAATTTTACGCTTTTTGGATGCCTGGATCATTCAGAACCTACCCGAAAGTCATTGGTCGCTCTGGCGAAACGCGTCATTGTCTTCGGTTTTCCAATAGGTTCTGTGATCAAGCAACGGAGATTATGCTGTGGTTACAAGTCGGGGGGCAAGGGATGCAACCAGTTTACAAACGATTTTTATAATAATCCTGATTGCATCTGCATCCAGCGGTTGCCAGATGGGGAAACAACCGTCCAACAATCGCCAGTGGACGCTGGAGCATGCTGTTTTGCCTTGTGCCCATTTCCAGGACAGGACGGTCCATGTGCGAAACGTGCGAGATTTTCGCCACGAAAGCAATGACCGCATGATCCCCTCTTACCGCGATGTCACAATCGCTCTAGATCAGGTCGCCACAGTTGATCTCTTTTTGTGCTATTTCGATAAACCGCAAAGTGCATTCGCACATTCAATGCTCAGCTTTGGCACGCACACCGGCCAATACCTGCTGCTGTCCATCGAAGGTCGCCGGGAAGCGAATGAAGATTTTAATCTGCGAACGGCGGCTTGCCGAGAACTTGAGTTGATTTATGTTTTTGCAGAGGAACGCGATGTAATCGACCAGCGTGCGGTCGTTCGCGGCGAGACGGTACGCAGATACCCGTTGAACGTCACCGCCCACCAGTCGCAAGCGCTTCTGGTAAGGTTGCTCCGTGATGCCAATCGCCTCCACAGCGAACCTCGTTTTTACCGTCTGCTTAAAGACAATTGCACCAGCAATTTGGTAAGGCCATCCGGAACCGCGATAGGCGGCCCCCTGCAACGTGCTTGGGTAACAACATTTCCAGGTTATGCCGATCGTACACTTCGTCACTTAGGAATGATTGATGATTGTCTGCCATTCAGTGACCATCGAGCAGCAGCGGAAATCAACGAACCGGCGAAGCTTTATCGAGACGCTGATCAGTATTCATTGCGGATTCGCGGACAATGACCATCGCTGTCTGACGATCGTTATCTGGGGCCTTGTCCCAACCGGACGCCGTAGACTCACGCCAGCACAGCTTCGACAACACGACCATGCACATCGGTCAGGCGGAAATCGCGGCCTTGGAAACGATACGTCAGCCGCTCGTGATCGATGCCCAGCAGGTGCAAAAGTGTTGCTTGGAAATCGTGAACGTGTACGCCGTCTTTCGCGATATTTATCCCCAAATCATCGCTCTCACCATAGGATACCCCAGGCTTGACACCACCGCCTGCCATCCAAACGGTGAATGCATACGGATGGTGATCGCGGCCCCATTTCGGACGGTCGTTGATGTTGCCCTGCAGGAACGGCGTTCGTCCGAACTCGCCACCCCAGATAACCAGCGTATCGTCCAGCAAACCTCGCTGCTTTAAATCTTGTATCAACCCCGCCGATGGCTGGTCCGTATCTTTGCACTGCGTATACAGCTCGGTTGTAAGGCTGCCGTGCTGGTCCCAGCCCGCATGCATCAACTGAACAAACCTTACACCACGCTCGGCCAAACGCCTTGCCATCAAACAATTGTAAGCAAACGTTCCAGGCTCTTTCACCTGCGGCCCGTATAGTGCCAAGGTCGCTTCGGATTCGTCGCTAAAATCAGTCAACTCCGGAACACTAGCTTGCATCTTGTAAGCCATTTCATACTGGGCGATTCGCGTGGCGATCTCCGGATCGCCGTACTCGGCCAGCTTCAACTCATTCAATTGCGCGATATCATCCAGCCATCCACGACGCATTTCGCGGCTGATCCCCTCTGGGTTGTTTAAATACAGCACCGGATCGCTACTGCCGCGAAACTTTACACCTTGAAACTTTGATGGCAGGAAACCGCTGCCCCAATAGAAATCATAAAAGATTTGACCACACGATGTCCCTTTGCTGACACTGGTCATCACACTGAATGCTGGCAAACTATCGTTATCATTGCCCAGACCGTAGCTGAGCCAGGCGCCGGCTGTCGGTCGCCCCGGTTGCTCGCCGCCGCTGAGCAAAAATTGAATCGCCGGGGCGTGATTGACCTGTTCTGTGTGCAAACTGTGAATGAAACATAAATCATCAACGACGCCAGCCGTATAGGGCATCAAATCGCTGACCCAGGCCCCCGATTGACCATACTGTTTGAACGGTTCAACCGGCGCCAGCATCACCTTTCCCGAAGTGTTGCCCGTCATCGTGCTGAAACGTTTTTCGCCGATGTACTCTTGTGGAACCGGTTGGCCATGCATTTCCTTCAAGCTCGGTTTGTAGTCGAACAGATCAACATGCGTCGGCCCGCCGTTTTGAAATAGATAGATCACACGCTTGGCCCTGGGTGCGAAATGCGGAAGGCCGCTCAATCCACCTACGCGATCGGTCGCATAACCATCGCCAGCGAGCAGCGAGGCGAGCGCCGCGGTCCCTATTCCCGTCGCCGATCGGCCGAAGAATTCGCGACGGCTGACATGCAATGAGTTTTCATCGATCGGATTCATCGTTATTCCTTGGTCAGCGTTTCGTCGAGATTCATCACGGCAAGCGCAAGGCTAGCCCACACCCCATGTTCAATGGGGTCAAGTTGTTCGTTACGTTTGGATTCCCCGATTGCCAACAACTTAGCAGCCGCCTCGGGCTGATCCTGAAACTCCTTTCGTGACCTCTCGATCGCCGATAAAAGAATCTTCTTTTCGTGATCGCTGGCCGTACGTGCCAACAGTCGGCGGAAAACCATATCGATACGATCTTCGTCCTTCGATAGATCGCCGATCAAGACATGCTCTGCAAGTGCGCGGGCGGCTTCGACAAACGTCACATCGTTGAGTGTCAACAGCGAGTGCAGTGGCGTATTGGTGCGATACATTTTGACGGTGCAAGTTTGCCGCGACGCGTTGTCAAAAAACATAGTCGGCGCGACGATGCGTCGCCAAAACGTGTAAAGGCTGCGACGATAAAGTGCGTCGCCTTTATCCTGAACGTATTTCTTGCCGCCAAACGTCGCTTCTTCCCACACACCCGTTGGCTGGTAACCCTTCACGGGTGAACCACCAACGACACGAACGACCAGCCCACTGGCCGCCAACGCTTGGTCGCGAATCATCCACGACGGAAGGCGAAAGCGCGGCCCTCGCGACAGATAACGATTCTCTGGATCATCTTCAAAAGACAATCCATGGGTGTCGCCGATCCGCGATGATTGGCGATAGGTGTGACTGGTGACAATTTGCTGCACCAACCGTTTTACATCCCAACCGTTTTGGCGAAAATCTGCGGCCAACCAGTCGAGCAAATCTTGTTGGATCGGAATCTCGCCCTGAACACCGAAATCTTCTGTCGTTTTGACCAATCCGACTCCAAAGAACTGTTGCCAGATTCGATTCACAGTGACCCGTGCCGTCAGCGGATTCTCTTCTGAAACGATCCAACGTGCTAATGCGAGCCGATCGATCATCCCCTCGGCCGGTAACGATGGCAATGTCTCAGGTACATTCGCCGTGACCTCGTCGCCAGGTTTGCTGTAAACCCCTCGCTCCAGAATATAAGTTTTTCGCGTTGTGGCCAGATCCTGCATCACCATCACTTTAGGGATACTGCCCCGCAGGTCATTCAACGATTTCTGATAACCTTCCTGCTGCTTTTGCAATGCAGCGTATTCCGGATCCGCTGCACGGCGGGAGGCCGCGATTTGTTCTCGTTGCTCTGGCGTTCTTTGATCAGCAGCGGTTCGCAGGATCGCAATCATCGAGTCGTCGCCATTTTCCAATTTTGCATCGGCCAATCCACTGACACTCAAGCGAAACCGACCGATGTTGTGCGCTGCGTGACTCGAATCGTGTCGCAACGTGATCGTGATTTCTGCGCCCTGGCCCATCATGATCGGCTCGGCCAATTGAAAAACAGCGGATTGCGATTGATCGATCGGCTTGCCCGCATAGACTGCCCAGCCCGTATTGGGATTGCCATCGAACGCTCGATCGATTTTGAAATCGCCTTGTTCGTAAGAGGCAATGGCGGACGCAATCTTCAGCGCGGTTGCCTGAGCCGACGCCTGCAGCTTAATCGCAGGTTCAATTTCCGTCAGTACAAAGTTTCCGCTGTCGGATCTCGCCAGCCCGCCTTGCGTGTGGCTTTCATGGTTCAGTGCGTCGAGCCGAATCGCAGTGATTTGCGGCAACGTGGTTGTCAATGTAATTGTATAAGTATCGTTGCGCGGGTTATCGCCCGACGCCAGGATCGAACCGTCTGGGTTAATCGTCAACGTTTGATGGTTCGCGGTGGCATCCAGCGGCTTCATCGGCTGCCAAACCGAATCGCCTACCGATGCTAAAGTTTCTTTTTCCCAAACTTCCTGCGACTTGGCCAGTTCCTGCTCGCGGCTCCGCAACCGAGTCTGGGTCACAGCGACCATCGACTCAAACTGGGCGATTCGCTGCTGCTGGTCGTCGTTAGGCGTTTCTAATATCGGCGGTGTTTGTGGGTTTCCACCGCTACCATCGACGGGCGTTTGATTGAAAAATGCGGACAGGCTGAAATAGTCGCGTTGCGTCAGCGGATCGAACTTATGATCGTGGCATCGACAGCAGTTTAGCGTTAATCCCAGCCAGACCGTGCCCGCCGTTTCGGTCATGTCCATCACGTATTCCACACGATTTTCCTCGGCAATTCGGCCGCCTTCGCCGTTGATCATGT
>DNWZ01000236.1 GCA_003506095.1 Planctomycetaceae bacterium
CACAGATTCTGCTGACGAGGCAAATAATCTACGGTTCCCCAGTCCTGCCCGACAATCATCAAATCAGCGTCTAGGTCGCCATGCATCCGTGACCAAGGACCAATTTCGGAAGAATCGAACTTCGCGAGCTTTCTAGATCCCGGATTAACTAAACCACCACAACGCCGGCACTGTTTCCGGTCAACTACAAGTTGTCCATAGCGTTCTTCTTTTGTTTTACTTTTCAATGCGATTCCTCTGTCGGCGCTAGCGCAACAGCAGGTTGCCGATCCAGCCCTGTGTATTCGAAGTAAGCGCGTTGAACCAAAAACCGAACGACGGCTCGTTCTTCGGCTGTAATCGCTTCATCGACACGAATCCTGTATAGCTTCCAGTTTGCGTCATACTTCATCGGCTCAAGCGTTGAATCGCCTATGATCTCGTCGGTCTCAGCTGTCTGCGCAACTTTGAACAGCATGATCACGTGTGCTTTGCGGGGCATAAATTGAACGAAATTCATGCTCGCATTCTGCACTTTCAGGCCAATGTAGTGCTTGGTGTAATTCAGGCTCGCTGCTGGCTCGACATCTTGAACAATTTCGCGGAGTTTGTCTGTTAGCTTCAGTGCCTGCGGAAGGTGCCATCCATTTTCCGAACGACGCCTTGTCTGGGCAGGTCCCAGCCGCAAGGGGGTTGGGCGGTGTGCGGTACCGGACGAGGGGCCATGTACGTTTCGGCATGCCGAACGGCGATTGGCGAGTTGCCAACCCGCAGCTTTCGAGGGCTCAGACCAGCATCAGCCAGTCAGTTTACCTCGGCCACAGACTGTTGGACGAGTCCAGTGCGGGCGATTGCGGCAGGCAAATCCCACTCTGGAGGGCGGCTCCGGCTGGCGTTGGGGACCGGCGACGCGGTGAGGGAGGTGAGCGGACGGGCTCGGCGACGGTTACCGGCTAAGTCCGTGGGACAAACCGGTTCAGAGATTGGCTGTCAAAATGCTCACATCGACGCGAAAGAAGTCAGCCAGCTTGCGAATCATTTGACGACTGAACCGCTTCTTGCCGGCCAGCACTTCGGACAGCGATGATTTCGCAAGCCCGGTTTCCTTGCTGAGCTGGGCTGGTGTGACCCCCTTGGCGTCGAGCAGGTGCCGAAGCATGTCGGCATCGGAAGCGGGTGGGATGGCGTGGTGGCCGTCCTCGTAGCTGGCCGCCAAATCGCTCAGAGCGTCGAGGTACATTTCCTCGCCGTGATCGAGTTCTCCGCGGGCCAAAAGCCGGTCCATCACCGCCTGGGCCTCCGCAAGATGCCCGTCGGACTTGATGGATGCCAACGGGAACGCCAAGACCAATTCGAGGTACGAATCTCGATCCCTCGCTTGAAGCCCAAATTTCGTCTTGGTTGCCATCGCTCATCGTCCTTTTGTGTTCCGGTTTCTGGGCCGGGTAGAGACACCCGTCAAGCTCGGCGGCGGGGCGAAGCAACCGCATTGCTCTTTCCACCGATTTTCGTCGTATTCCGTGTGCGTCATCAGCTTCAGGATGAAGACCTTCTGACTCGGCTGTCCGGGATTGATGAGCCGACTGTCAGGCAAGTGGCTTGGTCCGCTCTCACAGGTCAGTCGTTTTCGTTCGGCGATCGCGGACGTTAATCGATAAGCTCTGACGCGTGGGAATGGCCGTTCTGTGCGTTACCGCTGGCTTGCCTCGGAGAATCACCTCGGATCGCGTTCGCTGCATTCTCCGCGGCCTGTTTGATTTCGTCGCTCTTGCTGCTCCTCACAATTTTCTGCAATGCCCGCTTGATGACAGCCTTGCGTACCTGGGTGTGCTCTGTGATGGACTTCAGCAATTCAACCGCAGCCACTCCGACAGCCGGTTCAGGCGTATGACGAGCAACTTCAACCACAGCGTCGACGATGGCGTCAGGTTGCAGTGGAAAGCCGAATCGGACCAAGTCGTCAATCCAAGCGATGGCTCTCTCAATCGCGGCACTGTGATCGTTGCCCTGGCCATCCTTGAGGAGCAGTTTTCTCAGCGGCTCAAACGCTCGTTGATCGAGATGTTCGCACACTGCGGCATGCAAGGGTATCGAGCTTTCTGGGGCGGGCATTTCGGCAAACAGGTCCGCGGCGATGCTTAAATCATTTCCAAACGCCTCCAAATCCTTCACAATCTGTGCGTCATCGCTGTCCTTTCGGTAACGAGCGATCAGCCCTGCGATTTGCTTGCGAATGCGATTGCCTCGAACGCGCTCGTCGAAGTTGTCCGTGCCGAGCAATTGCTCACAGAGTTCGTTCAAGTTCCACGGTTTCTTCCTGGACCAGAGCGAGTTCTCTTGGTCCTTGAGGTCGATTCCTTGCGGGTCGGGAAAGTCGCGACAGAGGTCAACACCGGAATGGAAGCCGAGGCGACGATATGCTTCAAACTGTGATTCATCAAAAGCCTGATCGACAGTGGATTCATGCGGGAACTCAGCATGCCGGAAAGCATAGTTACAGAGCTGCAGACCTTCATCGCCGGTTAAACATGGCTTAATGTAGATAAGTCTTCCCTCGAACTCCGGATGTTCGGAGCGTCCGAGGGAGTCCGCCGTGCCACATTCGGGATACAAAACTTTCGCCACAAAAAAGTGCCGTTTTTCTGCCTGCTGAGACAACCGCCGAAACAGGCGGCCGACGCTGTCGTTTCGGGCTCGAATGGCATCGTCACAATTCGGTGATCCCACCGGCTCGGCCATATTTCCCGGGATTCGCAGCGGCTGTCCGTCCGCGGGGCTGGCATCGGCCTGTCCCGGCACGACATCCACCAGTCGTATTCCCTCCGTACTCTCTAGGCGATGGACCACTTTGGCCAGGTCATCCAAAAAATGGTCAGGGTCATATCCAGCATCGGCGACAATGATCAAACGGCACCGGCGGCACAACAGAGGCTCGATGCCAAGATTTTCCGAATGGCCACCATCGGTCAGCAGCACGTTGGGCGGCACTCTGGATTCGGAAGGCCGCAGCGTCTGCCTCACATATTCCAGCAATTGATTGAGCATCGTTGGCCGCCCCCATTGGGACGCCTGCGGGCTAGGGAACAGTTGGCCCATCCGCCAATTCATCGCATTGACCAGAAACGCCATGATGTGATGAACAAAGAATGCCGGGTCAATTGCCCCACCGGAAATCGCAATGGTGTCTGCAAGCGTTGGCTGATTTTTTTCCAACGACGGCGTGACCAGATACCGCAAACGGCTGTTCCCGCAAAACGCAGGAGAGAGCAAGAAGGGCTGAAAGGGCTGGGCAAGTTGATCGGCGTGTTTCCAAGTTTGCCGTGTTATCACGGAGGCCTGAAACAAAGGGTAAGCGGCACCTTGTAAATGCGGCGTGACATCGCTAAGAAAGTCTCTGTCGATCTCCGGAAATACCTGCTCAGGTTGTGCCTTCCCGCGATTCAGGTAGGTACCAGCAAGGCGATCACGATAGTAGCCATGCAGTCCCGTTTGGTTCGGGTTGATGCACCAACTCAGCACAACCGCCGCGACCAAGCTACCGACAAACCAAATCAATCGGTGAAGCTGGTCCTTCTCGATCAAATTGACTCTTCGCAACTCAGATCGTCCGCGAATCAGCTGCGGGAACGCCGATTCAAAAATATTTCGGTTCAGCGATGCATAGGACGAGATTGGAAGTTCGTTGGAAAGTGGTACCTTTCCATCCTTAACTGCCGCGATCGTCGAAAGTTGCTGATGAAGCTCCGGCGAGATCTTGGCCACTGTTATGATGTTTGGGTTATCCTGGGGTGGGTTATCCTGGGGGGGGTCGGCGAGCGCAAATGCAAAGAGTGGCTTGCTTTGAGCAAGCGAGGTAAGTTCATCGGCGAACGTCCGCTCAATTTTCCGCCTCTCATTCTGATTCGTAATCCATTTGCGGTAGGCGTTGCTCTCGCTATTCGTTAGCAAGGCCACCATCGCATCGCGGGCGGGCGTGAGCCAGCGCAAGTAATTCACCCCTAACCAGCTTGAATTATTGACCTCCTCTCCATTCTTTCCATCTGATCGTATGCCAGGGAAAGTCTTTGCTCTTCGTAACTCAACGCTTAAGTTTTGTTGGCTGTCGAGTAAGCTTGGCAATTTTGCGAGTTTCGTCTTTAGCTCTTTTGAAAACACAATTGCTTCTGTGTCGATGCTTACAGCCAGCGGAATGTCATTGAATTTAAATACAACGTCGCTACCTTCGCTAACCAGAGCTTTCAGAGCGCGCGTATCTTTCAAATCACCCGGCAAGAATGCATCTTTGCGGGCGGTGTTGTATCCCGAAATGTCCTCTTTGGCAAAGTACCCAATGAAGACCAGCGGAACGCCCAGGAACAATGCCAACGAGACGTAATAAAAAACCCATGAGTCGAACCAACCTCGAGGTTTGGTTCCACTGCGAAGCAATTTCTTAGGCATCAGCAGTGGAATGCAGCCAAGTACCACGATCGAGACTAGGGGTTTCCAGAGAGAATTGAACCACTGAATCCGCGTCTCCTCACCGCTGAGCGAGTAGGTGCCTTTGTTTAATGTGACGTCACCGTTGCCGATGACCACGGCCATCCCGATCAGGACGCTTACAAAAGCGGCAGTCAGGATCCACGTCGATGCGCGTTTCAGCGGATGACTGGCAAATACAATTCCGGCAATGTAGCTGAGCAGCCACAGTATCCCGAGCAGCAGTGACGGGATAAAAGCCGTCCCCAGATCGTCGATACCGAATGCCCCCAGGTGATCGCGAACCAAATGAGAATCGAGACTCCGCCAGAGCAACGCAACACCCGAGCCGATAGCGATGAGCAGGCATAACTGCGGGGCCAGATTCAGCAAAAATCCTGGGATAAAACGTGCCAGAAACAGGTCACTGCGAAATAAATAATTACCGCGAGTACTCACGCGTTGAACAAACTCCGAACTCTTTCCGGATCGCTCCGACGCTAGATCACATTGATGTTCTGAATAACTGTGATTCTTCGGCAGTGACTTCACGAACATGCCGGCAGCATAAGTGCCACCTGATACGGCGGAAAGGTAATCGACGTAACGCATCAGGCCGAAGCGGTGAAAAGCTTGGATGATGCCCAAGGAGAATGCCGCTGAACGCACTCCCCCGCCGGAGAGCGCAATCCCTATCGGATCGACGTCCGCGACCGAGGGCCGTTGCGCTGCGGCGCCGTTAACCTCATCACTCGCGGACGCATCGCCTCCCGCCGTGGCCTGTTCGAACCAACCATGTTTGAACTGAGCTGCGTCCAGCCCTGCAACGCGGCGGCGTTCAAGAATGATCTGACGTTCTTTTTCAAAGACCTCGGACTGGCTGATATTACCTTCAAAGGAATTGACTGGCACAGTACTCACCTTACGTACGAGCAGTGCCTCCTTGCAAAGACGGAACGGTCCACACCGCGCATCATAGCCCCCCAACGTGGCGGGATGCAATTATTTGCCGTGAAGAAATCGAAGGCGATCGAGAAGATCGCTTACGGAAGCTGCCATTCATTTTCCGAACGACCCCTTTGTCTGGGTAGCTTGAAGCCAATAGGGGTTGGGATGGCGTGGTGACCGTCCTCGTAGCGGGCCGCCAAATCGCTCAGAGCGTCGAGGTACATTTCCGCGGCGTGAAATCGAGTCAATCCGCCGTTCGCTGACGCTCGTGGACCGACAATTCACGTCAGGCCTGAGTCGTCGATGAGCCGGCCGGTTCCGGTGTGGTGGGAGGCATGCCTTGCTTAGCCATTTCCTCCGGCAGCATGGGCACGGCCAGTTCGGTGGGCACGATCGGCGCGGGATCGAAGTGCTTGGCATAGGCTCGCGTCAGCTCGGCGCCAAAGAACAGGATCTGCGAAGAGTAGTAGGTCCACACCAGTACCACCACCAGCGATCCCGCCGCACCGTAAACGGAACCGATGCTCGCCC
>DNWZ01000499.1:0-992 GCA_003506095.1 Planctomycetaceae bacterium
ACTTTGAGAAGTTGGTTGCAAAGAAGTTTTACGACGGACTTGTTTTCCACCGCGTTATTCCTGATTTCATGGTGCAAGGCGGCTGTCCCGACGGTCGTGGCACGGGGGGGCCAGGCTATAAGTTCGAAGACGAGTTTCATCCTTCGCTGAAGCACGACGGTCCAGGTGTGCTTTCGATGGCAAACGCAGGTCCGAATACCAACGGCAGCCAATTCTTCATCANNAAGACGTTGTCGATAAGATCAAGCAGGGCGACACGATGAAAAGCGTCACCATCACTCAAGAGTGATCGCGATTGCAGCATCCATGTCGCCGGACTTAACGGCGGCGACAAAACGGATCACAATAGCGGGGATTACTATCCAACGGCTGCCACGCAGCCGCCGCCAACTCCGGGATCGCTGCAATGAAAAATTTTCTGCTGACCACGATGGTTCTGTCTGCGATGTTCACGCACGTGCGTTCGGGAAGTGCTGAGGAAAAGCTCGGCTTCTACATTGGCACAGCGACTTCTGAGGATTCCGGCGGCATTTTTCAAAGCGAGATCGATTTGGAATCGGGTGTCGTCCAACCGCCGACACTCGCCACACCAGCCAGCCGAACGACCTTCATTTGGTTGCATCCGTCGGAAAACGTTCTGTACAGCGTCGCAGAAGTTCGCGGGGAAACTGGCGAAAAAATGCCGGCGATTGCGGCTTGGAAAATCGACGCTGTCGACGGCAAGTTGACCAAAATCAACCACCAATCTGCCGAAGGTGCAGGACCGTGCTTTGTTACCGTACGCAGCGATGGCAAGTACGCCGCGGTGGCGAATTATGGCAGTGGCAGTATTGCGATCTATCCGCTGCGGGAAGACGGCTCGATCGAGCCTGCATCGGGAAAGATCCAGCATGAAGGGAGCGGGCCCGTCGCCGCTCGCCAAGCTGGGCCTCATGCCCATAGCGTCCGCTTTGACCCGAGCGGGCAACGTTTGTTGGCGGCTGACTTGGGGA
>DNWZ01000499.1:1129-2786 GCA_003506095.1 Planctomycetaceae bacterium
CGGCCGATTTGCCCGAAGATGCGAACCGTTGGTGTGCCGAGATCTTGTTTCACCCGAGTTTACCGGTGGTTTATTGCAGCAATCGGGGACCACAAGAAATTGCGGTCTTCGACTTCGAAGCGAAATCGGGCGGACTTACTCGACGCGGTGCGGTCGATTGCGGAGGAAAAACCCCTCGCAACTTTCGGCTGACACCCGACGGACGTTTTCTGTTAGTCGCCAATCAAGACTCGGACAATATCGCCATATTTAAAGTCGACCCAAAGACCGGCGATTTGACGTTGACCGACCAGCAGATCTCGGTCCCCAAACCGATGTGCATTAAGTTTGTCGGCGACCGTCGCGACTGAGACATCGTGCTCGCTCGCCCTTCGAACCATATGCGAGCAATGCGGGGGGGTGCCTGGTCGAGTTGCTGTTTTGAAAATTTTGCAATTGCCTCGACCGGGCAAGCACTCTATTTTCGATTTCCAGTGGTCACTTTCGCTGGCCGTGGCCGCGTCATGGGATGTCGCGGTGAGATCACACCGGCGGTCGATCACCGCGAGCAATCGGTTTGCGCAAGGAGGCTGTGGCGTGTTGGCACGACGAACCATTCGCACAAAATTGATTATTGTCCTGGGGCTGATGATTGCTGTCATCGTGCTGCTGGCTTCAAGCGCTTTTTGGGGGCTGCAACGTTATCGTGGCCTGGCTGATGCGATCAGTCTGCAAGCTGACGAAATTGCGTATACAAACCGACTGAGCCGATCTGCGGAATCGATTCGCGACATTGGCCACCGTTTGCGGCATCTGCATGGAGAAAACGAAGGCTCGCCCCTGTTGGAACATCGGCGAGAAAATGAGACCTACCTGTTCGAGTTTGCGCTGCGCGAGTTTGAACGACTTTTGACCAGTTTCAAACGCCGCACCGAGCCGGCCAGATCTGAAAAATTGCTATTTATCGCCCCACAGAAGCGACTCGAAAGCGTCGAGGCGATGTCAGCTCAATTGACCAAAGTCTGGGACATTTATGCGAGGCCAGCGATTCAGCGTGATGAAGCGTCGCTGTCGACCCTGCGCCAGGAATTGGATGTCCTAGCGGCGGAAACCGAAGAATTAACCACGCTGATGCACAGCGGGATGGCAGCTTTTTCGAGCAACGTACGTGGCGAATATCGCACATGGATCATCGTCACCTGGATCAGCTTGGCGGCGTCGATCGTGATTTTTGTTGTCCTTGCGGGGCTGTTTCATTCGTTCGTCGTCAAACCGTTTCGAACACTGATCGGTGGGTCGCGATTGGTTGCCGCTGGGCAATTCGATCACCACATCGACTTGGGCACGGGCGACGAATTGAGTGAGTTGGCAGGTGTTGTCAACGCGATGACGCGACGATTCCGCGATACGTGTGTTGTGCTGGAACAGGAGCGTGCGGATTTGGATCGCCAGGTCCGCGACCGGACTCGCGAGGTCGTCCAACGCGAGCAATTGGCCAGTGTCGGGTTTCTGGCCGCCGGCGTGGCACACGAGATCAACAACCCACTGGCGTCGATCGCCTGGAGCGCCGAGGCGCTGGAATCGAGGCTGTACGACGTGATTCACTGCGACGAAGCGCTCCGAACGCTGGCCGCCGATCAAGCGACGGTGTTAGGCCAAAACTTGCGGCGGATTCAGG
>DNWZ01000466.1 GCA_003506095.1 Planctomycetaceae bacterium
TCGCTCGCTGCTTGAACATGCCTTATAACGTCGCCGCCGCAAACAGCTCCGGTTACAACTACGCATCTGGGCGACTCGACCACCAGACCTACTTCAAGTCAATTCGTGTCGAACAATGTCAACTGGAGGCGGTCGTTCTCGACCGGATTCTTGCCGCTTGGTTTGACGAAGCTGCGCTGGTCCCCAACCTGATTCCGGTCGGAGTTGGGCCAATCGTCAGTTGGCCACACCAGTGGTTCTGGGATTCGCACGAACACGTCGATCCCGCCAAAGAAGCCAACGCTCAGGCGACCCGATTGAGCAGCCACACCACCACGCTCGCTGACGAATACGCGCGACGCGGTCAGGACTGGGAAACGCAAATCAGGCAACGTGCAAAAGAGCTCGCCTTGATGGCAGAGCTCGGGATTGCCGTCGATTCCGCTTCGACAACGCGATTAGATGAGGATGCTGTTGATGCCCACGGTGACTAGCCCCAGCAAACCGGCCCAAGGACTCTCGATGTCCGCAACGGCGGTGATCGACATCGACGCTGCCGCTGGCGACGAAGGCTCGGGTTCACTGCCTCGATTCCGCATGGTGGCCTACACCGGCGGTCCGATGCGGGTTTCGGGCTGGCGACATCCGGTGATCGTCGACCTGGCCGGTCTCGACATCCCGTCGCAGTCACGGCCGATCCGCTTTGCCCACGACCCTTTGGCCGGCGTGGGCCACACCGATTCGATCTTAATCGAACAAGGGAGCCTGGTGGCCTCTGGCGTCATCTCGCGTGACACCCCAGCTGCCCGCGAGGTCGTCGTCAGTTCGAAGAACGGGTTCCCTTGGCAAGCGTCGGTTGGCGCTTCGGTCGAGGAGTTTGAATTCATCCGAGAAGGCCAAAACGTCACGGTCAACGGGCAGCAGCATAGCGGCCCGGTGAACGTGGTCCGCAGGTCTTTGTTGGGTGAAATCAGTTTTGTCGATCTCGGGGCCGACGGCGCCACCTCTGCCAGCGTTACGGCTATCAATCAACCTCACGAAGGATTACGGACCATGGATATTGCGACTACCAATGCTGGCGACACGACTCCTGGTGAAACACAACCAATCGTCCCGGTTGTAACAGCCCAGCAGGCATCTCCCGCACCGGCGACCACTGGACGGGCTGATGAGGTCGACACGGTGACGCAGATCCGCGCGGGAGCCGCTGCGGAGCTGGACCGCATCGCCAAGCTTCGTCGCATTTGCGATGGAAAAAACATCGAAATCGAAGCCAAGGCCATTCGCGAAGGCTGGGACGAGCAACGAACCGAACTCGAGATTCTCCGTGGGAGCCGGCCAGCGACCCCTGCGATCCACATCGCGGACAATTCGATCAATCAAGGCATCCTGGAAGCTGCTTGTTTGTTGACCGGTAAGGCTACCGAATTGGAGTCGCACTTTGACGCCAAAACGTTGGATGCGGCCGATCGACGTTTCCGCGGCGGGATCGGCCTGCAGGAATTGTTGCTCGAGGCCGCTTGGGCCAATGGTTATACCGGACGCAACTTTCGTGACAGCCGAGGTGCATTGCGGGCGGCGTTTGGCAGTACGGTCGAAGCCGGCTGGTCGACGATCGACTTCGGCGGCATCCTGTCCAACGTTGCCAACAAATTCTTATTGGAAGGTTTCTTCAGCGTCGAGCGAACCTGGCGAAACATTTGTGCCGTTCGCAACGTGAGTGACTTCAAGGCCGTCACCAGCTATCGGCTGATCGGTAAGGACCAGTACGAAATCGTCGCTCCCGGCGGCGAACTCAAGCACGGCACGCTTGGTGAAGAAAAATACACCAACAAGGCCGACACTTACGGGTTGATGCTCTCGATCGACCGTCGCGATTTCATCAACGACGACCTCGGCGCGATCACATCGGTCCCGCGAAAGCTCGGGCGTGGTTCAGGGTTGAAGATCAACGATATCTTCTGGTCGGTGTTCCTCAAGAACAGCGATTTCTTCAAAACGGCGAACAAGAACTTCGTCGCGGGGACCGATACCGTTTTGTCGATCGACGGATTGACCAAGGCAGAGGTCGCGTTCATGGACCAGGTGGATTCCGATGGCAAGCCGATCGGAGTCATGCCGTCATTGCTGTTGGTCCCGACATCGCTGTCGGCGATCGGAGCACAGCTCTACAAGTCGATGGAACTCCGAGACACGACACCCAACGCCAAGTATCCGATCTCCAACCCACACCAGGGCAAGTTCCGGGTCGAAGTGAGTCGCTACCTGAGCAACAGCCAGTACACCGGCAATTCGTCCAAGGCATGGTATCTGCTGGCCGACGCGAACGACCTACCGCTCATCGAAGTCGCGTTTATCAACGGCCAAGAGTCTCCGACGATCGAAACCTCGGAAGCGGATTTCAACGTGCTCGGTGTGCAAATGCGGGGCTATCACGACTTCGGCGTGGCGTTGCAAGACCCTCGTGCCGGCGTCAAGGCAAAGGGCGAGGCATAGCCTTAACGCGGCTCGTCGTATTCCGTCTGCTCCTTTCTAAGTTTCAGGAACGAATCGCATGGCTCAAGCACTCTTTGTTCAGGATGGCAAGAACGTCGACTACACGCCAACGGTCGACGTTCCGCCAGGTACGGTCGTCGTCCAAGGCGATCTTGTGGGGATTACCAAACGGCCACTTCCGGCGAACGAACTCGGGAGCCTGGCAGTGGAAGGTGTGTTCGACATCGCCAAAGCGTCAGCAGATGTGATCAACGCCGGCGCGAAGGTTTATTGGAAAGCCGACGACGAGACCGTCGTGACGACCGCCAGCGGCAACAAGTTGGTCGGCAAGGCGATCCAAACGGCCGGGGCCGGAACGACGACGGTTCGTGTCTTGGTCACCAATTG
>DNWZ01000123.1 GCA_003506095.1 Planctomycetaceae bacterium
AAGGCTACGACACATGATGTTCACAGGGGGGTGGGTTGGGTATTTCTTTGCTTACCTACGCACAAACACCACTCGGCGAAATGCGTACGTTTGCGAGACGTTGGGTTTTCGGATTGGACTGCAATTGGATCATTCACGATTGGCCCAGCAGGTTTCCAGTCGTTCATCGCACGACGAAGCGACAAACATCCGGAGTCCGCCTGGCGCAAAGTAACGGGAGTTGGTCGCCGCTCTATCCCTTGAAGCGCGAACGGCCAAATCACCGCTACTCGAAAAATCTTGTTTCAATCGCAATTGGGCGCAAAATCCGACAGATCGGATGGCAGCGTTTTCGTCAATCGCGATTCACGCCATCGTTAAATGCGATTTCGGTGCCAAATTGCAGAAAAATCTTCAAGTCGACAATTATCGCCATCCGTCAACGCATCCTACGCATTTACCGCATCCTGGGCAAGTTACAGGTAAGGTTACCACGCAGAACGTGGCACAAGCTATTCGCTTTACAGAAACTTTAGCGACGGCCCAGAAGCGTCCACCAGCGTGGCGACAGTACCTAAGATTCAGATTTTGCCGCTTTTCTCGTGTGACTTTGGCGATCGACAGTCAAAGCCGCCCCGCAGGCAACCAACCCACTAAAGCCGATGAGCATTGCAGCCGGCTGTTTGAGCTAGCGAATAAACGCGAATCAACAACGAAAGATCGGGCAGCGACGAACCGCTTTTAGCCCAAAACGAGCTCGCTAACGCGAGTCCAATCGCCCCCGAAATCGAGGCTTGCGGGACTAATCGCGAGCATCGCTAACCGTTTTTGCGATTGTGGATTTCAATTTGAGACTGAAACCCAGCGCTTACCGGTCACAACGTCTGCTGCTCACAGTTCGCCGGTCGTCTCTTTGTCCGGACGAATGTTCTCGAAGTATTGCCGCACCGTTTCACGATGTCCCAGCGGCAACGGTTCGTTGTCCAAAACCGCTTCAGCTTGCGAGCGGAACTTTTGGTAGCGCTGGGCATAAGCCCGTGCCGCCGACTGCTCGCCTTCGGGAGCTTCAATCACTTCCGATTCGCTGGGGCCATCTCCCTGGGCACTCGACAATTGTTCTTCGCGACGCGACGCCTGCAAATCGGTCGCCTTGCCGTCGTTGGGATTCCCCGACGCACCCTTCCCCCAACTCTGTGACGGCGAATTCGTTTTCGCAACCTTTTCGCCGCCGTTCTTTTCACACGCACCACGACATTCGCTCTTGCACTGAGCCAACCGGTTCAACTGGCAAGCCATGCAATCGCCAATCTTTTTGCAATTGCCCTGCGATTTGCACAAACCGGCCAGCTTACAGAGGCCGTCCTTGCATTGGCTGTCGTTCTTCTTTTCCAGCCCTTCCTGGATTTCGCCAACCGCTTCGGATAATTTTCCTTTCTGGCCAGGCGACAGTTTGCTGAGAAACTTTTTCATGTCGTCCGACACCGCGCGGCGTTCTTTGTCGGTCATTGACGCAGGATCGATCGCTTCAAGCTTTTCGCTCGCCTCGTCGTACTTTTCTTCCTGCATCGCGGCGGCGGCACGCTTCATCGCTTCGGACGACATCATCGCTTCGGACAGATTTTTCATTTGCGCGGCTGTCATTTCCAACTGCATCGCACTTTGCATCTCGGCGATCGCTTGTTCCATTTCGGACAACTTGGCCATCATGTCCGCTTCTTCGATCGCCTCGGTTTCCAATTCTTCGACGATCTCTTCCAGCTTCTTGGTCAGTTCGTCGAGCTCGGGATTCTCGGTCGCTAAGTCGCGAATCGCTTCGAGTTCCGGCAGCATCGTTTCGCGTAGCAGCGACGCCTGTTGGACAGCGATCGCCAGCGGCGCTGCGGTCACCGGTTCAACTCGCCGCGATTCGACGAAGAACAAAATGCCGAAAGCGACGATCGCCATCGCGCCGCTGGATAGCAGCGCCGGGCGATTGTGGTGAATCTGCACGCAGTCTTCGGATCGGACTTGTCGCAGATGTTGCCGAGCGTCATCGACTTGCAGTTGGCGAACCGGATCGTCATTGGATTCGAACTCCAACGCCGTGATGATGCGATCTTTCATCGCGTAATAGCTGTCAATCCGCTGCGCAGCCGCCGCGAAAGATACGGGCATAATCGCCCCGATGAATCCGCCGATTGCCGTACAACCGGCGACAGCGATGGCCAGCCAATACCAAGCGATCGGTGTCGCTAAAGCGTCAACTGCGGCGAGCGCAATCGCCAGGATTCCGCCGACGACAACGCCAGCGGTCGCCCCGCTGGTCATGTTTTGCAGACGCTTTCGCCTGCGTACGCGATTGACGACGTTTGCGACGCTGGGCGCGAGTTTGTCGTATGGCATTTCCAAGACCTTTTGAGTTTCCAAAAGCTGGGGGGGGTCGGCCATCCTTAATATAAGGATTCACGACGGCGGGTTGTATAGACAATCTTTTAATTTTTTTTCGATCCGTGATTCTCTGTCTGTACCAGAATGTTCCTGGCCCACCCCGGCCGCTTGCGCGTCCGACCCGCCCGGCGGGAAAGTGTCTAGCGTCAAGTTGTTCTCCCTCCCGCCGCCCAACCCAAATCGATCCGGCGCAGCGCCACGTCGAACAAAAACAATCCTGCCGCGGCCATCAACAGGTACGGCCACAGCGGAATCGGCAACCGCGCCGTTTGCCCATTAACCACCAGCAAGTCTGCGATTTTCGGGTTGAAACCGCCGCCGCTGACTTCCGCGATCTTTCGCAACCGAATCTCGTTGGTCGGTTGCAGTCGCAGTTCGTCGGGATAGCCGACCACGATTCCGCGGGCTTGGCGGACCGGTTCGCCGTCAGGACGCGATTGTGCCAAATCGATCTGATAATTGCCTCGCCGCGGAGTCGCAAAGGTCGCTTCGTAGCGCCCCGGTGCCGATTGCCGCAGCTCGATCTTTTCGCTCTTCAACTGCGGATCGATCATCGTCAGCGTCGTCGATTGCCCGTCGATGAACGCTCCTTGGTCGTCGACGCTGTCCATCACGACTCGGGTTTCGCCGTCGCCGCGATGGACGTCGACAAAAATGCCACGACTGTCATTCTTGCGCATCGCATGGCGAATGACTTGTGCCCAAAACGGGCCGAAATCTGGCCAATTGAGCCACTCAGCCGCCCAGCGAGCCTTCGCGTCGCTGGTGAACGCGACCGTCATCCCAAGTCCGTAACGCCACCAAGCGAGCAGCGGGTCGCCCGATTCGCTGGCCAAAATCAGTTCGCTGGTCGGCTTGGCCCGCGTCACCACATAACCCAACAACAGCGGCGCCAGTTCCAAATCGATCCCTTCCAACACCTGCGTCGGCCGGACCGATTGAGCCAGGAACGGCAACTCGTTGATCGCCGACTTGCTCGCTTGGACCGTTTCCTTGGCAAAAACTTGTGGAACCGATTGAGGATCGTCGCATACGTAATAGCGTCCACCGCCGATCCGCGCGATGTCTTCCAACAATTGTTGAGCTGAACCCTGGCCCATCGCCACCGTCGTTACCGTCATCCGGCTAGCCGCCATCTCGGCGGCCAGGCCCTCGAAATCGCCTGGCGCCGAAACTCCATCGGTCAACAGGATGCAGTGCTTCAGCTTTGCCGACGCTGACCCAAGCGCCCGATACGCATCTTCCATCGGCGGATACATGTTCGTCCCGCCGCTCGCTTCGATCGTGCTGATCTGGTCAATGATCATCGACTTGTCGCTGGCCGACCGCAGCTCGCTGACCCAGTAACTGTCGCCGTCGAACGCGATCACTCCGACCGAATCGCGCGGCCCCAGCAGCTCGACCGCCGCCTTCGCCGCGTCCTTAGCCAATTCGATATTCTGGCCACCCATCGAGCCGCTTTTGTCGATCACCAACACCATCGCCAGAGTCGGCTTTTCACGCTCTTTTTCGAAATTGCTGCGTACCGGCAGGATCTCTTCCAAACTCGTTCGATAGTATCCGCCCAGCCCGAACGATTGATCGCCGCCTAGCATCACCAGCCCGCCGCCAAGGTCTTGCACATAGGTTCGGATCAGGTCCATTTGCCGCATCGTCATCGCGGTCGCCGGGACGTTCGAAAGCACCAAACATTCGTAACCCTGCAGCTCGGCCAAGTCGGTCGGCACGCCAGCGATCGGGCGGACTTCGACGTCGATCTTCTGTTCGTCCAACGCCCACCGCAACGAATCGGTTTGCTCGACATCCGGGTCGATCAACAGCA
>DNWZ01000519.1 GCA_003506095.1 Planctomycetaceae bacterium
CAATCACGGACCCGACATCGTGCCGGGCCAATCGAGCCAAAGCCCGCTGATCAAGTTCATCACCACGGATGACGAAAACCAACGGATGCCGCCCGATCAGCGGATGTCCAACGAAGAGATCGCGACATTGGTTCGATGGGTCGACGAAGGGGCCGTTTGGCCTGACGGTATCGACCAAGTGACGCTGAAGGACACTCGCGATCACTGGAGTTTTAAGCCTTTGGTTGTACCGCCCGGCAAACACACGATCGACTCGTTCATCACGGCGAAGCATCGCGAGCTGGGGCTGGAAATGTCGCCTCCGGAAGATCGAGCGAAATGGATTCGCCGCGTCAGTTTCGACTTGACCGGTTTGCCGCCAACGTTCGAACAAGTTGCCAACTTTGTTTCTGATGACCGCGTCGACGCTTACCAGCGTGTGGTTGACGAACTGCTAAGTTCCGCAAGATACGGCGAAAGGTGGGGACAGCACTGGCTAGACGTCGTTCGTTATGCCGACACACNNAAGAACAATTGACTGGCGATTTATTGGGCGAAGATGCGGCGACAGGTTTCTTGGTCACCGCATCGGTGCTGTTGCCAGGACAAATCGGAAAAGACGCCCCATCGATTCGCTTGGCTCGCCAAGACTCGCTCGACGAAATCGTCAACAATGTTTCGCAAACTTTCTTAGGGCTGAGCGTCGGATGTGCTCGTTGTCACGACCATAAGTTCGATCCGATCACGGCGAAAGATTATTATGCGATGCAAGCGTTCGTAGCCGGCGTTGAATATGAAGACAGAGATCTGCGAACGCCCGAAGCGACAGCCGCTCGCCAAGCTGCCGATCAGGCCCAATCGCGAATCCAAGCGATCGATGACGAAATGTCACGCTATGTTCCGATCGCGAAATCGGGTGCCGAACGCGCGATGGTCAATGCGAAACAAAATGTCGATCGATTTGCAAGCGTCACAACAGACCGCTTGCGATTGAATATTCTTAGCACCAATAATCTTGAGCCTTGCATCGACGAATTGGAAGTATTCAATTCCGAAGGTATCAACGTGGCGTTGGCCGCCCGCGGCGCGATCGTCACTGCATCAGGCAGCAACACGTCGGCCGATCGTCACGAATTGAGGTTTGCAAACGACGGGGAATATGGCAATTCACGCAGTTGGATGTCCAACCAAATGGGCAGCGGTTGGCTGGAAGTTGTGTTTCCCCAACCGCAGACGATCGACCGAGTGGTTTGGGGACGCGATCGACAAGGTAAGTTTTCAGATCGATTGGCGATTGAGTATTCGATCGAGATTCGCGGCGATGGTGACACATGGGTTCGTGTCGCAGATTCATCGGATCGTCAAACATTCGACACGGCGAACAAAAAATCGGCAGAGTTTTCAACTGCTGGACTTTCGACCGATGAGACAATTGCGGCAAAGGCGTTGATCGATGAGAAACGCGAGCTGGAAAAGTTGGTCGCAAAAGCGGGGCAACAACAAAAGGTTTTCGCGGGCATATTTCGCAAGCCCGACGACATTCGGCTGCTCAATCGTGGCGACCCCGAACAGCCGCAAGAACCGATCGCGCCGACAATCCTCAGCGCTTTTGGCGATCAGTCGCTGCCGCTGGATGCTGACGAATCTCAACGACGAAAATTGCTCGCCGACTGGTTAGTCCGCAGCGACAATCCTTTGACCGCTCGCGTCATGGTCAATCGAATTTGGCAAGGACATTTCGGCGTCGGGCTTGTTGAAACACCCAGCGATTTTGGCAACAACGGCGTTCCGCCATCGCACCCCGAGTTGCTCGATTGGTTGGCCAGCGAGTTTATGAAATCAGGTTGGTCGGTGAAGCAGATGCACCGGTTGATTGTGCTGAGCGATACGTATCGCCAATCGTCGCAAATACGTCAGGATTACGAGGCGATTGATGCGGACGTTCGTTTCCTATGGCGATATCCGTCGCACCGATTGGAGGCCGAATCGATCCGCGACAGCATGTTAGCGGTCAGCGGAAAATTGAATTTAAAGATGTATGGTCGCGGTTACGACTTGTTCAACCAGCGCGGTGGTTTAAGCGGCTTTGTGCCGATCGAATCGTACCAAGGCGATGGACTGCGGCGAATGATCTACGCTCATAAGGTGCGGCGAGAAACCGAAGCGGTTTTCGGCGCGTTCGACTGCCCAGATGCTGGGCAAAGTGCGGCGATTCGCCTGGAATCGACAACGCCGATTCAAGCACTGAACCTGTTCAACAGCCGCTTTACGATCGACCAATCCGCGGCGTTGGCGCAACGAGTGATTGACGAAGTGGGTGATGATGTTCAAACGCAGATCACACGAACGTTTCAACATGCATTGCAACGGGATCCCAGCGGCGATGAATTGTATGAGGTTTTGCCGATTGTGCAGCAACACGGCTTGCCAACGCTCTGTCGCGTTCTCTTCAACAGCAACGAATTTTTGTTTGTGCCATGAATCATCCGTTGAATCAACTATCGCTGGCTGGTCAGGCCCTTCTTGACCGCCGTAATTTTCTCGGCAACAGCGCCACGGCGCTCGGTTCGATCGCCCTTGCAAACCTGTTAAGCGGCGATGGGTTGCTGGCATCGGAGGCGACAAAACCAGTGATCGATCCGGCAAATCCTTATGCCCCACGTTCACCCCACTTTCCGGCCCAAGCCAAGAATGTGATCGTGATCTT
>DNWZ01000106.1 GCA_003506095.1 Planctomycetaceae bacterium
CACCAAGTGTGGCTAATTTGATAGGGCATTCGCACGTCCGAGCAACAACTCTTGTTTTTGCTGGTCGTTTCTTCAGCCCACAAACGTAGTTGAATTCCTGCTTCGCAAGAGCAATCAGCTGTTTGCTGCGCGTAACTCTGCGTTACTCGTAGCCCAGGTTCTTGCATTGCTGGACTGAAACAACTGCCTGCCGCAGATCAATGTGCATGCTCATCTCCACGCACATTCTAGATCGAGTGGCCGCGCGCTATCACCTTCGAAATGGATTTTCAATTGTCGAGTTTACTATGAAAAAGCTCTCACTTCAGGCGATGTTCAGCAACCCATGGATTAGATGGGGCGTTGGATTGTCATTGGTTGCCGTCGCTGTATTTTTCTA
Source organism: Planctomycetaceae bacterium (assembly GCA_003506095.1). Taxonomy (GTDB): domain Bacteria; phylum Planctomycetota; class Planctomycetia; order Pirellulales; family Pirellulaceae; genus UBA6163. Next base: position 380 of record DNWZ01000106.1, read on the forward strand.
TCCCAAGTGGTGGCCAGCCTTAAACGGCTGGATCGACGGAACGGTTGCTGCTCGCAAGGAATCCATGCGCGAGGCAGGCGAAGGGNNCAAAGAATCCATGAGTGAGGCAGGCGAAGGGGATGCCCATTCAGACGAAGAGCACGACCATGCTCATGAAGAAGATGGACACGACCACGCAGGGCATGACGAGAGCAGCACGCTCGAGCTGACTCCCCAATCGCTTAAGAACCTTGGCCTAACGCCTGAGTACCTTCGGCCAATTGAGCTTTCAAACTTCTATCGTACCGTCACCGTTCCAGCGATCGTTGTCGCGAAGCCGGGCCGAACCGACATCAAGGTCTCTTCGCCCATGATCGGCATTGTGCAACATGTACACGCCGTGAGCGGCGAGGCAGTCGTACCGGGGGATATGCTTTTTGAAGTTCGTCTGACGTATGAAGATCTCGTCGACACGCAGACGCAGTTGCTTAAGAACTTGGCTGACGTTGCTGTNNATCACGCGGCTTGAAGAAGTGACTCGCTCCGGTGCAGTCGCCAGTAAGATCTTGCTGGAACGGCAGTACGCTCTTCAAAAACTGCAAAGCTCAATTGCCGCCCAACGAGCTGCACTGAAACTGCATGGGCTGAGCGACGAGCAAATCGACACGATTGTTCGCGAACAACGCTTGCTGCGCGATCTCACCATTGTCGCTCCGGAAATCGACAATCATTCACATGATGAAAATAATCTGCGATTGAGCGATCGCCGATTTCGAGCAGCCTCCTTTCAGCCTCAGAATCAACCGCCGGCAGTTCACGAGCCAGAGCCGTTGATCTTGGAACGATTGAGCGCTTCAAAGGGGCAAGGTGTACAAGCCGGCGAGATGCTCTGCACGCTTTCCGACTATTCGTCTCTCTACATCGAGGGCAAGGCGTTTGAACAGGATGCCCCAGCGATCGCCGAAGTTGCGGCTAAGGGCTGGCCAATCGAGGCGATCATTCCAGGAGTGTCGGGCCAAGAAACCTTAGCCGACCTTAAGTTAGCATTCGTTGCGAACGCCGTTGATGCGCAGTCGCGAACGCTGTCTTTCTTCGTCAATTTGCCAAACAGAATTCTTCGCGATGAAACCACAAACGAGGGACAAAGATTTGTCACTTGGAAGTATCGCGTAGGTCAGCGGCTTGAAGTTCGCGTCCCCGTTGAGGCTTGGGAAAAGCAGATTGTTCTTCCAGTGGATGCGGCTGTGAAAGACGGAGCGGATTGGTTTGTGTTTCAACAGAATGGGGATCACTTTGATCGTGTCGCCGTACATGTGAAGTATCGAGACCAGAAATATGTTGTGATCGAGAGTGACGGAGCAATCTTTCCAGGCGACGTGGTTGCACTGCGTTCTGCGCATCAGATGCAGATGGCCATCAAAAACAAGTCCGGTGCAGGTGCAGACCCGCACGCAGGCCATAACCACTAAGCACGGAGCACTCTCGAATGTTAAATGCATTAATCAAGTTCGCGCTCCATCAGCGCTTGCTAGTCATTGCCATCGCACTTGGATTGATCGGAATCGGCACCTGGCAGATTTTCCAGATGCCTATCGATGTATTCCCTGATCTAAATCGTCCTCGTGTCGTGATCATGACCGAAGCGCCAGGAATGGCCCCGGAAGAAGTCGAAACGTTGATCACGTTTCCCATCGAAACCACGATCAACGGTGCCAACGGCGTGGAAGCAGTCCGAAGCTCCTCTGGCGTAGGCATTTCCGTCATCTACGTCGAATTCGCCTATGGCACAGACGTTTATACAGACCGGCAGATCGTGGCTGAACGAATGCAGTTGGTACAAGATCGCTTGCCCGCGGGCATACAGCCACAACTCGCACCGATCTCGTCCATCATGGGACAGATCCTGATGCTGGGAATGTGGACAGACAATCCGGATGTCACCCCCATGGAATTGCGAACGGAAGCAGATTGGGTCGTCCGCCAACGCCTGCTTACGATTCCAGGAGTTTCGCAGGTTTTTACCATGGGCGGCGAGCGCAAGCAGTTTCAAGTTCGTGTTAATCCCGATGCAATGACGCGTTACGGTGTCACGCTCGAACAAGTCGAAACTGCGGTTAGCAAGAGCAACGAAAACGGGACCGGAGGATATCTTGACCAACAAGGCCCCAGTGAATTTCTGGTTCGCAGCCTTGGACGAATTCAATCTGTCGGCGACCTGCAGGATATACCTATCACGATCCGCGATGGCCGGCCGGTGCTACTGTCGCAAGTCGCTGAGATTCATGAGGGCGCGCAAGTCAAACGCGGTGACAGTTCGGCGTTCGTACGAAAAGCTGAAGGCGAATCGGCGTTCTCCGGTGGTCCAGCTGTCGTTCTAACTGTTAACAAGCAGCCCGGCGCGGATACGAGAGCCGTTACCGATTCCATCATAGACGCTCTTGAGGAGCTAAAACCATCGCTCTCACCGGGAGTCCGGATTGAAGCGACGTACTCGCAAAAGTCATTCATTGATCGTGCGATTAAAAATGTCGAAGAAGCACTTCGAGATGGTGTGATCCTCGTGGTCATCATCCTGTTCTTGTTCTTGATGAATGTACGCACGACCTTTATCACGCTGACTGCAATACCACTATCGCTGGTGATGACGGCATTGATTTTTGCTGTGTTTGGGCTCTCCATCAATACGATGACGCTCGGCGGCATTGCTGTGGCGATGGGCGAGTTGGTTGACGATGCGATTGTTGATGTCGAGAACATTTTTCGACGGTTGAAAGAGAATCGTTCGGCCGCGAACCCACTTCATCCACTGTTAGTCGTCTACCGAGCGAGTGCAGAGGTTCGTCGATCGATCGTCTTCAGCACGATGATCGTTATTCTCGTGTTCCTGCCTCTGTTTGCACTTGGTGGCATGGAAGGCAAACTGTTTGCTCCGCTGGGCGTGGCATACATCGTATCGATCCTGGCATCCTTGTTGGTGTCGCTGACGGTGACTCCGGTGCTGTCCTATTGGCTACTGGGGAGCATCAGCAGCAAGGGCCACGAGAAGGATGGTTTTGTACTGCGAGGTGTGAAGTGGATTGGAGAACGTGTCATCCGTTTCAGTCTTGCGTTCCCGTGGCTCAATTTAGGCGTAACTGTTGCGATCGTCGTCTTGGCCGGTCTATTCTTATCGCGGCTGGAGCGAGACTTCTTGCCTCCGTTCAATGAAGGCACTGTTCAGCTAAACGTTGTGTTGCCACCCGGTACCTCGCTGGCTGCATCGGCAGGGATTAATCGCACGGTTGAGTCGGCTTTGATGGAGATACCCGACGTTCAACGATTCGTGAGACGCACTGGTCGCGCGGAATTGGACGAACATGCCGAAGGGGTCAATATGAGCGAGTACTTGATTGAGCTCGACCCGAATTCGTCACAATCTCGTGAGCAGCAACTGCAGAACATCCGTAGCTCGATGGATCAAATCCCAGGCATCGTCACCGCCACGGAGCAGCCAATTGCTCACTTGATCTCTCACATGCTCTCGGGCGTTAAGGCCCAGGTTGGCGTGAAGCTCTATGGCGATGATCTCGATCTGCTGCGGCAAAAGGCGGAGCAAATCAAAGCTGAGATGGCAATTGTGCCTGGCGTGACCGACTTGATGATTGAACCTCAAGTCATCATTCCTCAATTGCGAGTCGAGATGGATCGAGGGCAACTCAAACAACTTGGTTTGCAAGTCAACGACGTAAATGAGTACGTCCAAACTGCGATGAATGGCAAAGTTGCCTCAGAGATTCTCGACGGCATGCGCACTTTCGATCTCACCGTTCGCATGCAAGATAACTATCGCGAGGATATCAACGCACTCAAGCGACTGCCAATTCAGTTGCCTGAGGGTGGCACAGTACCGCTTGGTAATGTCGCTCGTATTTACGAGTCTGGCGGCCCCAACACGGTGAATCGCGAGAATGTGCGTCGGCGTGTCGTCATTCAATGCAACGTTGCAGACCGTGGCGTCGTCGATGTAGTGCAAGACATTAAGAAGGCGATCGCGCCGATCATCGAGACCTTACCCGCTGGTTATTACCCAACCTATGAAGGTCAATTTCAAAGCCAACAATCCGCGAGCCGTGTCATTGGAATCCTGTTTGCGATCTCTCTCGTCGGTGTGTTCTTCGTCCTATACACGCTGTTTCGCACCGTGAACTTGGCACTGCAAGTCATGGCTGCATTGCCGATGGCCTTCATCGGCTCGGTGGCTGCTTTGGTGCTTACCGGTCAAACAGTGACGATCGCATCGATGGTTGGCTTCATTTCGCTGGCTGGTATTGCGTCGCGAAACGGCGTGCTTCTGCTCCAGCACTACATCCATCTCGTGGAGTTCGAAGGCGAAAGCTTTACCAAGGAGATGATTGTCCGTGCGGGCCTTGAACGACTTGCACCGGTGCTGATGACTGCACTGACCGCCGGTATCGCGCTTATACCGCTGGTGCTCGCGGCCGGCGAACCGGGGAAAGAGATACTTTACCCCGTGGCAACAGTGATTCTCGGAGGCGTTGTCAGTTCGACAATGCTCGATTTCTTCGTCCACCCCGCTTTGTTCTGGCTATTCGGCATTCGGTCCGCCGAGCGAGCCGTGAAGGCTGCACACACGCAAATCGAACTCAATGACGAGGTCGTTGCTC
>DNWZ01000800.1:0-1535 GCA_003506095.1 Planctomycetaceae bacterium
GGCCATAACTGACCCAAGATCCCATACTGGGACGCGCGAAGGTCGGCGAACCCGTGTGCATGCCCAACGTCGCTTCGGAATGATCGAAGTGCGAAGCTCGCATCGAACGAATGACACAGATTTCGTCCATCGCCTCGCGAAGATGTGGGAACAGATTGCTGACTTCCGTGCCGCATTTTTTATTGGGCTTCGCACCGAAGAGGTTGCCCATCAGCTTGTCCGAACCCGTGCCGTCACGTCCCCCTGAAGTTGGCTTGGGATCAAAGGTGTCGATGTGCGAAACGCCGCCAGTGGCATAAATAAAAATGATCGACTTCGCGGCGGCTTTGCGGTGCGGCTTCCGCGGTCGAAGCGGGTTTTCATCGGCCGCTAACAGCTCCGACATCATGCCAGGCATTAGCAACGAACTGCTGAACAGCGAGCGGATGAGAGTACGGCGATTGAGGGATGACAATGTCATGATAAAAAGCGGGAAAAGATGAGAGGTGGGCTTAATCGATATACAAAAATTCGTTCAACCGTAGCAAACTGCGTGACAAACTTGACCAAGCTTGTTGATCAGGATTCGTACCCTTCGCAGCACGCTGTCGCACGTTGGCCAAATGCTGAAGCAACAACTCGGATTCCTCATCCGTTGGCGCTCGACAAAGTACCGTGGTGAAAGCTTGATGGAGTCGCTGCGAATCGGTACCAGACTGCTGCAAAAGTCGCTCGGCGAAACGGTCAGCTTGTTTGTGCAAGAAGGCATCGTTGGCAAAATACAAAGCCTGCAGCGCGGTCACCGATTCATCCCGGCTACTGGTGCAAACGTTCGGATCGGGACCATCAAACGTTTGAAAGTATGTCTGAGCCGTAAGCCGCTTGGTCATCAAATAAACACTGCGACGATCGCTTGCGTAGTCGTCCTTGAACGGATGGTGCTGCGTGTACTTCCAGTCTTTCTGGGGCGGAATGGGGAAAGGCTCTGAAGGCATGCTTGGATCCAGTGAACCGGAAACCAAAAGCAATGTATCTCGGATCGATTCAGCGTCCAAACGTTGACGATTGAATTTCCAGTGCAATCGATTATTGGGATCGATTGCAAGATTCGCGGGCAGGTCATGACTCGAAAGTCGATACGTTCGCGAAGTCAAAATCATCCGGTGCAACTGTTTGATTGACCAGCCACCGCGAATAAACTCGCCTGCCAACCAATCCAACAGTTCAGGGTGCGTGGGAGCTTCACCCCGCAATCCGAAGTCGCTGGTCGTCGGCACTAAACCATTTCCAAAGTGACGTTGCCAGACGCGGTTCACGATCACGCGAGCGGTCAGCGGGTTATCCGGGCTCGCAATCCATCGCGCCAACTGCAATCGCCCGCTATCGGATTGGGCCACATCGTCGGGCAAGCGTTGGCCGCCAAGGATGTCAGGAAACTTGCGAGGAACCTCGGCACCAGGTCGATCCGGTTCGCCCTTGATTTGAATCCTCGCATCACGAGGCGATCCGTCCTGAACAGCATACGCGGTTGGGATATCCGGCAGCGATTTTAGGTG
>DNWZ01000800.1:1640-3191 GCA_003506095.1 Planctomycetaceae bacterium
CTGATGCGGACGGAGCGCTTCGGTCGCTTCAGGCTGGGGGATCAGCGGAATGAAATCACGCTGTGCGCTGAACAGTTCCAGCCCCGGGATCGGATAACGAGTACTAGCAAAGATTCCATAAAGCCCGTAATAGTCGCGAGCGCTGATCGGGTCGAACTTGTGATCGTGGCACCGCGCACATGCGATCGAGAGGCCAAGCATCGTACGGCCCATATTGTCGATCGTATCTTCAATGGTCAGATGCCAAGGGTAACGCTCGACCAACGATCCAAATCGTCGAGCCATCGCAAGATAACCCGTGGCGATGGTTTGGCGGTTTCGCTCTGCTTGCGTTTCGGCGGGAAGCAGATCACCGGCGAGTTGTTCGATCAGAAATTGGTCGTAGGGAACATCCTCGTTGAACGAATCGATGATGTAGTTGCGATAGAGGTACGCTTGAGGAATCGGATAGTCCGAGTTGTCGCCGGCCGTGTCGGCGTAACGCACCCAGTCCATCCAGTGGCGTCCCCAACGTTCACCATAACTCACGCGGCTCAACAAGCGGTCGACCAACTCACCAAACGCCGCATCGATGCCCGCCGGCGACTGGGCCGCTTCGACGAACTCATTCACTTCTTGCGGAGTCGGCGGCAAGCCCGTCAGCCCGTAAGTAACGCGGCGGATGAGCGCAACCGGATCGGCATCGGCAGCGACCACCAGACCGGCTTTCTCTCGACGAGCCTGGATGAATTGATCAATCGGATTTCGTGGCCACTGAGGATCATCAGCGGTAGGCGGATCGGACTGAACAAGCGGTTGGAAGGACCAATGTTCACTCGTTTTCGCCTCCCTTGGTGACGACGGCTTCGTTTCCGGCCATGCAGCTCCCGCAGCGATCCAGTCGCTGAGCCGTTGTATCTGCTGAGCGGATAAGCGATCGCCCTCCGGCGGCATTTGATCGCCTTCGTCGGTTGACCGGATGCGTTTGAGCAATTCACTGCTTTCGGGCTCGCCAACAACAATGGCTCGACCTCCGGAATCCGCTTCCGCGAACAGGCTCGCTTTGTCCTCGAAGCTCAGTCCGCCATTGCGTTCATCAACGCCATGACAACGGATGCAGTGCTGCTGAAGAATCGGTTCAATGTCGCGAATGAAATCGATCTTTTCGCCACCAACCGCCAGCGATGGCAAAGCCGCGAGCAGGTGGGCGACGGTAATGACAACGCAAACACGACTCATCTCAATTGAATCCTTGCTTCAGCCTCCGCCGATGAAAAAGAGTGCCTCGGCGTTCTACCGGTGATTGTATACAAATCGGCGCTCTGACGCTGCTAGTTGCTCCCGTACAGCGCTACTAAGCTGCCGTCCAAATAGGCGGATAGTCACGTTCAGTGAAAACCGAACCGCATGAACGCATCCCGTATGAGGTGCGCTTTTGGGAAATTCCCAAACCACGTTTTTTGGATTTTTGGATTTTCTCCAAAATATTTTCTTGGAGATTTGCGACGTTTTCGCCGTTACTCGCTGGGAATTTCCGATTTTTCCCACGCGTTTTGGGAAATTTCGCCAGTA
>DNWZ01000306.1 GCA_003506095.1 Planctomycetaceae bacterium
AATCGGCCTGCTACGCCCGCTACGTCACTGACGACCAAGACAGGGTCATGGGCGATGATGTTCCGCACATCAAAACTTCCATCGCGTGGCAGTCTCTTGTCTATGGTGACAACCTCGGTAAAGCGATTCTTCGATCCTACGACATCAACGCGACGCTACCTCCGCCTGGTCCGAAACGGCGATGGCCCGCACCTCTGCCGGTTCACCCGGTGAATTGGCTCACACGGTCGATCGACTCCGAGATGCCAGATTTTCCAGGCGAGCCATCCAACACTCAACCTTATGGCCACAGCATCGACAGACTCATGCTCGACCGCTGGCTGTTTTGGAGCTGGCAGTGTGGCCGTTGGACATGGCCCGAGATCTGTGCCCATGGTAGCGAGATCGGTCCGCTAGCGAGATGGAAAGAAGATGCCGGCAAAAACCCCGACCAATCGAAAACCGCCAAGAAGCGTGCAAAGGAATATGGCGACTGGATCGGCGTTACGTTGCGTCGAGGCTAAACCGCAAGAACCGGTCCAGCACTCGCCTGCTCATGTCCATCGCGACATCATCATGATCCAGCGGTGCACATAACAAATGTCACAGCGGGGCCACCCGAAAAAATAATTCTGCCACAAAAGGCCGTGATTTCCGCAGTCGAATCGAACTGGCTTCAAACGCCGGTCCAATTTTCTTAGTCGCCAGTGCTCGTTTTTTTTTCGGCCCGCCCATGAGTCGAGAACCGTCTCATTCACGGCATTTTTAATACGCTAGGACGCGATCCTCCATCTCGCCAAAACGCCGGTCGTTTTCTGCCGAAGCCGCGTTTTCTAGCCGCTTCAAAAATCCCCGCGTCGCTGCACGTCGCAGTGACAATCAGTAACTCGATTGGGATTGGAGGCATGTCGATTGACGCTCAAGCATCTGCTGAACCGCTGGTTCGGCTCTCCGCCGCACCGGCGATTGTGGAGCGAATGGGTGGCGAACGGGTTCACAAGTCTGCCATCTATCGTTGGGCCCAGCGCGGCCTGCGTGGTGTTCGACTAAGGACAGCGTTTGCTGGTGGCCACAGGCGAACTTGCGAATCTTGGATTCGTGAGTTCTTCGAGGCCGTTACGAGGGCAGCAGATGGCATCAGCTATCTGCCCACAGAACCACCGGCACGGCAACAGCGGCGACGCGAGGCCGAGATTGCGAGGGCTGACGCAGAGCTTCGCAAGGCAGGAATCTGACGCCTGATCGCCTGACAGCACGACACCGGCGGCAGGAGCACCTACCGCCGGACTTCGTCAGTGAAGCTAGGCACGCCACGTAATCACATTCGTCGGCCATTTCTGACCCGCGAGTTCAAAGATTGCTACCTGGCCAGTGAATCAGCACGGTCATCACCGCAGCGTGATGGCCAATCCTGGCTCGACGTTAAGATGCCGCCGACAAGTGCCAGAAGCGGAAACGCAAGGCCTGTTCTCTGCGTCACGTGCCAGGTCGCAATCTGGACCGCCCAGAAGTCTCCAGCTGACTCGGTGTCACCCGCCAAGCGAAGTGCAGCGCGCCAGCGATTCTCAGAAGGTGCCCTATCGTCGAGCAGCGACTGGCTTGGGGCGATTGGCATACCGACTCGTGATCTCAACACACCCGCCATACTTGTTCTTATACACACTGAAGACAGTTTTCGCGTTTTGGTTCGCAAAACACGTATTTAATCTGCTGACGGCAGCTCGTATCGCGGGCACACTTTTAAATTCATCTGCCCAGACTTCCCTTTTCAATACGTCCAAACTCACTCTCCACGTCGACTCTCGCTTGACATTCTTTTGCCAGAGCACCTCAGCCAACCGTAACTGGATGGTGTTACGCTCCAGCGGTTCCATAAGCTCTGTCCATGGAAAACCATCCGCACGAATCGTGTCGGCGATTCGTCTCAATTCATTCGCCATTCGCTGATGGTGGCCAGCCCCATGGATGTCATACAGATCAAGCTCCGCAAACTCCTCGGCATACTGGTTCAGACTTTTGATGTTCTCTACCGCATTGCCTTCGTTAACTGCAGATACGAACTGTGCCAAACGTTTGGCATTGGTTTGGATCTGCTTGTCCTTCAAGCGACGCATACCTCCCGCGCGGCAGTGATCTAAATAGTAGTCGATTTGCGTCTGCGCAATTCTCCGGGTCTTTAAGTCTACTTTTCCCAAAATTTCAGCTCACCTATTGCGGCAGAAAGAAACAGCCATAGCTGCTGGACGCTATGGCTGCGAAGTCGGTTCAGACCTTGGCTGAACACTTCAAAAAATTGTCTAGGCTGACTGAACTGTCAGTCAATCATTGGCTTGGGCCAAGCATTCGAAGATGTCGACCGAACTGAAGACGCCGATGGTCAATACGTCAAAGCGATTCAGATCGGCGGACCACCGCAATTGATTGACCTAGCCAAGGAACGACGAACGGCAATCGCTCACAAGACGTTGCGCGATCGCGCAAATTTCCGCCCAGATGTGATGATGTACATTACCGGCGCTCTCGACAAGTTCGCTACCCTTTCAGCCGAAGACGTGCAGGCCATCGGCGTCGAGATCGCGATCCTCGGCCAGAACGGCCTGGATATTAATGATCCTGAGCAGAAGTACTCGTTGCGGTCGCTGCCAGGCAAGTATAGTGGTCTGCACCTTTGCTCGATCATGTACGCCGCCTTTAAGCAATTTGCACCGCACGAGGATGTCGGGATCGATTTTTCGAAGGAATATCAAGCAGCCACAGAAATGCGGGGACAGTGATTCAATCGGGGCGATGAAAGTTTCGAATACTTCGTATGCCTGCTTCCATCTTTGACCGTGCTGAAACGTTCGCGGAATGAACGACTATTTGGGGTGGTTGGAATTTGGCGGTAGCGACTTGTTCTTCAATCCACAGGACGACGTCGTAGCCTGTCCCGTGCGCATCGTCACCCAGGTCGTGATCGAGGCTCACATGGGTGACCGTCCCGGCCTTCAGCAACCGTATGACTTCTTCAGGCCAGCGACAGCCAACCCAGCCAGCTGGAACTGGCCTTTCATCATCGAGGTAGATCTTCAATTTTGCTTTCCTTCTCGCTAGCAGACCAATCCGACTTACAACAGTTCGAGGTGGCCGGTGACTTGATCGATCTTCGAGGCTTCATCAGGGCCAATAGCCAAACAGGTGCGAGTTGGCTGGCCGTGAAACTCGGTTCGGCCACTATCGGTGATCATGTAGACCTCAAGCCCCATTTCGATAGTTTTGTCGTGAATGGCCATCAATTCTTCTTCGCTGTTGCAGCGGACGCATACCGCTAGTCAATGAAGTGACGTACTTTCGCTCGCCGGAAGACGATTCCTGCCGGACGAATGCTTGGTGAGAACGAAATATTTCAATTCCGCATGGGTTACTCGGCAACCGATAATCTTCGTTTCATTTTGACTCGATTAGCCCAGGCGCCTTTCCGGAAGAAGTATCGGCACTCGTTTGTTTCGCAGTCTACAGTGGTGAAGATGAAGGCCTGTGAGGTGCGTCTGCATGCCTGCCAATGGTTCATTTCCCATACTGCGACCATATCAGAACGATATGGTGGATGCGTTGCTGCAGCACGCGTTAGACAGGACGATCGACTACTATCCAGTTGGTGTGCTACCCACTGGAACTGGAAAAACGATCGTGGCGGCATCGATTATCAGGAATTTTAGCGATCTGAATCTTCCCAGTCTAATTGTTGCCCCTTCGGTCATTTTGCTTAAGCAACATCAAACGACATTGGCTGATTTTGTGCATGCGGACAAATTCAGGTTGCTTCAACCCCATCGAGAAATGCCCGGCATCGCCGTTCGCAGTGCTAACGACACCAAGGACAGCGTTACCTTTGCAACGTGCGCGACTGTATGTCGACACTTTGACAAGCTTACCACGACTCTCGTTGATCGGAAGCTTGCTATCGTCTGGGACGAGGTTCATTTCGGGATCAACGGAGCTACCGGCCGGGTCATCCATTCCCTATGGAGTTCAAAAAAGGCATTGTTAATGGGGTTGACCGCAACGCCAAGCTGGCACCGATTGAACAAAGTAGTATATCGTAAGGATGCTTCAGAACTTATCGAAACCGGGGTAATGGCGAGTCCCGTCGTTCGAGCCATTAGAACTCAGTCAGTTTTGAATGCACGTCTTTCGCATGGGGATATTGCGAAGGAATCACTTGTGAAACTAGCCCGAGACGAACGCCGTAACAAATTGATCGTTGCTGAAATCCAAGCGGGGTTACACAAGGGGCGATTTAAACGAGTCTTGCTTTTTGCAATCGACATCCAGCATGCCAGGACACTCAACGATGCCCTAGGCAAAGCAGGCATTTCATCTTCTGTGGTCGACAGTAAGCGAACCAAAGAAAGCAACGATGCTGCGATTGCCGGCTTCCGCCAAGGAAAGCTAAATGTACTTATCAACGTGACAAAATTGGCTATTGGC
>DNWZ01000220.1 GCA_003506095.1 Planctomycetaceae bacterium
CTGCCAGTTCCCCTTGCAGCGGTCCCGTCCCGCCGATCAGCACCAGCAGGTCTGGATGGCGAGCCACCAGCTGCCGGGTCGCCTCGATCAGGACATCGATCCCGACGCGTTTGACGAGTCGGCGGATCGAGATCAGGATCGGGCGGTCGGTCGGCCAGCCGAGCCGTTGGCGGGCTTCGGTGCGGGAGATGCCGGGATCGGCGGCGGCCGCATCGATCGCGCCGGGGACGACGCGAACGACGTCGAGAGAGACGCCATACCGTTCGACGATCAGCTGCGCAAACGCGGTGCTGAGCGTGATGATGCGGTCGGCGGAGTGATACGCCTTGCGTTCGGCGCGGCGTTGCAGAAACGTCTTCCAGCGAGGTGCCCCCTCGATCGCTGCCTCATCCGCCCAGGGGCCGTGGAAGTGCACAACGTGGGGAATTCTGTGCAGCAGCGGGACGAGCGAACTGCTGACCGACGCGTGGTGGGAGACGAAGGTGAAGTCGCGGTTGCGAAACCGCTCGGCCGCCAGCGACTGCAGTTGTCTCAGCTTCCTGCGGCGCGGCGAATCGGGTGACGCGTAGGCGATCACCGGATAGGGAAGGTCATTGCCGACGGGATCACGGCTTTGCACCCAAGCAGTAACATTTTGGCCAGTTGCGACATGAGCGACGCAGATTCCGTGCTGATACCGTTCCAGCCCCCCGCCCCGATCACCGATCCAGCCGAGGCCAAGATGGAGCAGGCCATTCATCAGCAATGTCTTTTATGGCGAGTGATTGAGTGATTGATGGTAGCGAAAAAAGCATCTCGCATTCGGATCAAAACAACCGCTTCAGCCTGCGAACGACATTTGCTGGCAAACGCCGGAACTTGTTGAGCTGGGTTTCAAAGTCACCATTGTTGACCAAGTACGTTGTCGCTGTATCGTACGCAGTAGACCGACTCGGTACATCGTTACTACTGCCAAGTTGAGTCCTTTCATAATTTATAAAAAGGCCTGCACGCTCAGGATTCTTCAGAGGGGGGTGGATCTGTCGGTTCGTAGCCGTGCGCCATCGACCGAAAGGAAACACGATTTTGTCCGTTCCGTCGTCAATGAGGTCTTTGCGAATGAAAAACGCGTCGACTTTGGGGACAACCCATAGCAAGCAGTAGCCATGTTCCTCCGCCACCAAGGTCAGTGCTCTCAGTGATGCGCCATAGCCGCGATCGCCTTCCCAATGCTCATCCGGGTTGTCTGGAAAAGTAACTGCTGCATCCAGCGGGAAGTGGCAGTTGTACTCGACTGAAAAAACCATCGCGCGGTACTTTGACAACACGGCTCGGAAAAGCCAGAGATCAACCGAGTCCACATCGATCGAAATGTACTCGGGTTCTGACGGAACATTGTATTGCTGAAAAATGGAACAGATGTTAGCTGATGTGAGAAAGTGCGAATGAAGATTGATCTCGGGGTTGCCTGTACCGCCATCCAACAGAAGACTGGACCAGCCGTGGTGGATAATCAGCCGGGACGTGTTAGCGCCATTGCCATGAGTGAGCGACATCGAGTCAAATCCAAACTCGACACAAAAAGGGGGTGAGTTAACAGGTTGGATTAGCTTGAAAATAATATCAAGTAGTTCGTCTTGATACGATTGAGAATATTGCCCTCTCTTAAATCGGTAGTTAGAAAGCGATTGTACCCACTCTTTCATGACAACAAGCTATTGGTAGGGAGCCGGGAAATATTGCCGCTAAACAAATCTATTTTTATTTTAATAATCACTCCGGCGGCTCAGGATTGTGCGGCGAGGGCAGAGGAAGTGAAGATGTACGCGATCAAGGGGCGGGGCAGATCATTGCCGACGGGAGGACGGCTCTGCACCCACGCCGTGACGTCTAGGCCAGCTGCGGCATGGGCGAAATGGTCCGGTGCTAATACTGATCCAGCCTCCCGCCCCGGTCGCCGATCCAACCGCGACCGAGGTGCATCAGGCTCATAGGTTTGCATCGAAGTCGAACCTGCTACTACCTGACTCGATGATCGCCATACCAACTCTCATCGAATCGGTCACTAAGGGCTGCTTTGCCGGTCGCCCGTGATTGATCGGTAAACATCAAGTGTTTGCGACGCGATGCGATCCCAATTGAACTGTTGCTCGACCCGAGCGCGGGCGGCTAGCGATGCGGCCCGCATGCGGATCGGATCACGCCTAAAGGCCAGGATCATCTGGGCAATGTGTTCAGGGTCGCGGCGGATGATCGCACCGCAGGTACCGTCTCCGACCAACTCGTCTGCGCCGCTGACATCGGACATCAGGACAGGCAACCCGGAAGCGGCCGCTTCGATGGTCGCCAAACTGAAGGCCTCGTACGAGGTCGGGAAGACGAACAGATCCGAAGCCGCGTAAAACTTCTCGACATCGGTTCGAAAACCGGCAAATCGAACTCGACCTTCCATACCGAGTTCGGCAGGTCGACTTTGCAGATCCCGCTCCGCGCGGTCATTTCCGACGACCAACAGCTTGACCCGGGCGTCGTCGATTTTTGTCAGGGCGTCGAAGAGCAGGTCGAGCCCTTTGCGCCGCCAGTCCCCACCACTGAACATCAAAATGAAATCATCGCCGTTAAAACCAAGTTCCGTGCGCACCGGATCGCGAAAGCGGTCTCGATTTCCAGGTGAAAAAGTAACCAGGTCCGCGCCGTTTCCGACGACGCAGACGTTCGATGCTTCATCGTCACAAGCCGTGGCCGGGTAGGCATCGAGCAATTCGCGGCGGGTGCCGGCCGAGACGGGCAGGAAGCATCGCCGACCTGACGGGCCGCGGGCGGTGTACGCGGATCGCTCCGCCGCAACTACCCGGGTGTCGTAAAACCGCCAGCACATCCGACGCAACGGGCTTGCTGTTGCCTCCGCCCGCATGGGATTCAGGTTGGCCATTTTGAATGGGTGGACGGTTTGGATGGTGTAAACGTTTGCCACATTTGTGTTTGGCCCCGCCGAGTGAATGATATCGTATTGATCGTTCAGCAACCGCCGATCGACAAACCAGCGAAATGAAACAAAATCGGCAACCTCGGGTCGTTTTGGGCCCGGCACTCGCTTCCAGATTACTCTCGAATTCGAAATTGTCTTGGCGGTTCTTGCCCACAAATGAACTTCGTGCTCCTGAGCAAACCGCTCCGCAACTTCCCAAACGGCGCGCGCAGTTCCTTCGTGCCGATTGGCATTGATAATGACATATGCAATCTTCATTCCGTCGATGACGCACTATCAATTACTATGCCGAAGCAGGTCAAGCCGTGCAATCGATGTCTATCGCAACCCGTAGTTGATTTAGATGATTGATTCATGGAGAGACTATGCCCCTGCGTTGTTCCTATCGCTGAAACGCTGCCGGTGGCAACTCATCATCGCGACGAAAACGGGCTACGCGAGCAGGCACACCAGTAATGATCGCTCGCGGTGGGACGTCGCCAGTGACGATCGAACCGGCACCGATAATCGCCTCATCACCGATCGTTAATCCCCGGTAGGGTCGCGGAATAATAACCGCGTTGACGCCTATCGAGACTCGGTTTCCGATGACAACCTTCTGCTCCGAATCGATGGGAACCTCCACGGCGATAGTGACGTGATGAAAGATCTGAACGTCATTGCCGATCGATACCGCCGGGTGGATAACGATTCCCAATGCATAAAGCTCGAGCGAAATTCCCGTGCCTACAGTCGCCTCCGCGGGCAACAAAGCGTGATGAATAACGTAGTTCAGAATCTTGATCAACTTGGCAAAGCGTCTATACTTGCGCCTATGAAGTTTACGCGAAATGCCCCAAAGCCATTCGGGCGAGCGAAGTCTCATCGAATGACCACAGGAGGTAACGAGGTTAGATCAAAGCTTTTGTCCATCAATTACGCTGGCGGATGCTCCGTGAAGTTCTGGAATTGACCAATTGGTAACTGAACGCCCTCGTCGAGGTCATATTGTTCGCTATTGTCCCGTTCGATCTCATCTGACTGCGCTAGACAAAACCCGCCGAGTACCCAAAAGAATGTAGCGGTAAAAAACCACCCACCCGAGAATGTGGCAGCCAAACCAGAAATGTACCAGGCCCTAAACAGAAAGACATTCGCATCAGGAATCTCCGCTTCCATTATAACCCGAGTTGCCATCCAAAGTGACAGAAAAACACTAACCAACAGGGCAAAACCAATCCATCCGTATGTTCGCAGGGCTTCGACGTATCCGGTGCTGTCCGCTTGGCCGAACTTCATTCCTGTTGAAACGCGGCTCGCGAGGCCGTGCGATCCGATGCCAAGTCCCAACGGCTCCGACAGCGAATTTGAAAATGCATAGCCCAGCAGCGCAATCCTTCCGCGGAACGAGCCGTCATTCGCAATGTTTCCAATGCTTGAAACCCGCTCAGACGCTGTAGCAGAACCGGGCAAGCGTTGAAGTAAAGTTTCGCCGAAAATCAAAGCTAAAATTACGATCGCGACAACGCCCTTCATTCCTACTCCGCGGTTGAGTAGGGGGTACAAAATCACTGCCAAGCCGAACTGAATCATGGTCGTGCGTGAATAGGTCAACAGCATGGCATACAAAATAAGGAGCCCCGCAGGTAGGCGAAGCCATCCCAACGTACGCGGTCGGAGTGCTATCAAAATTAAGCAACTGCAAAGATAAGTTGCAGCTGGCCCTCGATCCGACATGGTCGAGAATAGGGTCATCTTGGTCGGCTCGAGGATGCCCAGATATCCCTCGAAATTCACCGCTTCCACCCAAAAGGCATCCCACGGCGGGATGGTGTAGAATTGCCAAATCCCGTAGATGGCAACCGCGAGTCCACTTAACACGATGCTATTGCACCAACGGCCAAGAACTTCAGGGCGATTGGAATACATGGCACCAAAACCGAGCAATCCGATCGGTGCTATATATTCTCCCAAGGCGTAAACGGCCCCAAAGCGGACGTTTACCAAGCCCACAAGGAACGCGAATGCCGTCGCAATGGAATACCGATAGATTACACGGAGCGTCGAACCGCCGAACTGGTCCGACCGGCCATTTAGTTCCACCAAAACGACAAG
>DNWZ01000831.1 GCA_003506095.1 Planctomycetaceae bacterium
GTCGTGAGTTTCGGCCTAACGAGTTTTCGGCGAAATGGCTGCCGGATAGTTCGGGATACTTGATTCAACAACTTGACCCGAGGACGAATCAGCAGGTCGAGCGACTGTATAAGGTCCGAAGCGGCCAGGTCGTCGAAGAAGCAAAACAAGACGAGCGTCCTAGGGCTCGTCAGCCGTCGGTTTCACCAGACGGAAAATGGATTTTGGAGCCCAAGGGCCGGAGGCTGTTCTTGCGTGAGCTTGCGACGGGCGAGGCTGCTGAAGTAACCCCAGCGGTTTCCGATCGCGAAGNNCTCGTTTCGGAACTTGGCATGGAGTTCTGACAGCACGCATGCGGTTTTTGTTGTGTCTGATTTGACGGATGTTCGGCAGCGCGCCGTTTTGGTGCCCGAGGATCCGTCTTATCCCGCCGTTAGGCAAGACCGCTTTGCGCGAGTTGGCGAACGGATTGAATCGCTTCGCGTGGCAGTTGTGAACGTTTCTGATAAGCAAACACGATGGCTGCCGATTGATAATCCGCCCGAAGGTTTTTATCTCGGCCAGGTTGAGTGGGCCGGCAACTCGTCAGAAATCCTGGTCGAAACGCTGAGCCGTTTTCGTGACAAGCGAGAGTTTTTTCTAGTCACAATTGATGGACAGCTCAAGAAGATTTACAGTGAATCCAATGATGCTTGGGCTGTCTCTGCACAGGGAAAGAATCTGGGGCTGACTTGGATTCGCAATGGAGAAGCCTTCATCGTTGTCAGCGAAAAAGATGGCTGGCGTCATGCATTTCTCTACTCACGCAACGGCGATCAGTTGGCGCTGCTGACACCGGGTGCCTACGACATCATCGACCGCGCGGTCGTCGATGAACAAGGCGGCTGGTATTACTTCTATGCGTCGCCCGACAACGGCACGCAGAAGTATTTGTATCGTGTGCCGCTTGATGGTTCTGGAAAGAGCCAGCGAGTCACGCCGCCAGACCAACCTGGGACTCATGATTATCGTTTTTCACCCGATGCACGTTGGGCTTTTCACACGTATTCCACTTTGAATTCGCCACCGATTGTTGAACTGGTTGAGTTGGCGGGCGATAGCGAACCGGCGGGATACCGCGTCGTTAANNGAATGCCGCGCTGCGAGAGCGGATGCAAGTTCTCATCACGCATCCGACGGAGTTTCTGCAGTTAGACATCGGCGGCGGCGTTTCGATGGATGCTTGGTTGATCAAGCCCAAGCAATTCGATGAAACGAAAAAGTACCCTGTCTTCGTATATGTGTATGGCGAACCGTACTCACAGACGGTTCTGGACCAATGGGGCGCCGCACAGATTGACTTCCATCGCGTGGTTGCCGACATGGGGTATTTGGTCGTGTCGATCGACAACCGAGGCACGCCTGCGCCCAAAGGTGCCGCTTGGCGACGTTCGGTCTTCGGCAGTCTTGGCCCGCTGTCGACCGAGGATCAGGCGGCGGCCTTACAGGAACTGGGGCGAAGCCGACCGTATGTTGATCTAGAACGAGTTGGAATTTGGGGTTGGAGCGGCGGCGGATCGAACACGTTGAACGCGATGTTTCGCAAACCCGATCTCTATCACGTGGGCATTGCCGTCGTACCCAAGCCCCAGCCGCATCTTTACAACGCTTGGTTTCAGGAAATCTATATGCGAACACGGGAAGTGAATCCGGATGGCTACCAAAAGTCTGCACCGATTCATTTTGCCGAAGGCCTGTGCGGTAAGCTGTTGATGATTACGGGCTCCGGGGAAACCAATACACACATACAAATCATCGAAGGCCTAGTCGATCGATTGATTGAACTCGGTAAGCCGTTCGATTATGTGGTCTATCCCAATCGTGACCACGGTCTTCGCGAGGGACGCGGGTCGGAAGTGCATGTGCGAATGCTGATCCTCCGCTACTTGCTGGAGAACCTCGCCAGCGGGCCAAAGTCGATCAATACCGTTGTTAAATCTCACTGAAATCCAATCTTGCAGATTCGAGAAGCCAAGATGCAAAAGTTAACGCTCATCCGATCCATCACTGGCTTGGTCACGATGATGCTGCTGTCGCATGGCGTTGCCCAAGAGAAGCTGGAACGCGGCAAGGATCGCATTGATGTTCCGGCTATCGGAACGGGCTTGTGTCTGCATAACGTGTTTCAATCGGGCATGGTCCTCCAACGTGATAAGCCGATCCGCATTTGGGGCTGGGCCGATGAGCACGAGCAGGTCACGGTCGTCTTTGGTGAGCAGACGCAATCGACAAAGGCGACAACGGACGGTCGGTGGCAGGTCGAACTGCGGGCCGAGACGGCCAGTAGTGCGCCTCGGCATCTGGTGGTGCATGGCAACTCGAAAAAGATTGATCTGGAGAACATCCTAATCGGCGATATCTGGGTGCTCGGCGGCCAGAGCAATATGGAATTTGAGATTGCCAAGGTTGACGGTGGCCAACTGGAAATTGTCTCCGCTAATTTCCCGAATATCCGTCTCTTCACCGCTGTCCAGTTGAACGGCCCGGATTACCAGAAATCATTCCCTTTGATTCATCAGTGGAGCGACTGGTCGAGGCGGCACAATCGTCAAGGGTATTGGGACGTCTGTACGCCTCAATCCGTGCGTGACATGTCGGCGATCGGTTATGTATTTGCCCGTCGATTGCATATGGCGACGCAGATTCCGATTGGGATTATTGATGTATCGCGAGGTGGCACCACGGTTGAAACCTGGACGCCATTGGGCGTGCTCCAGACAATCGATACTCCGGAAGTTAACCGTCAGTTGACCGAGTGGGCTGAGAGGGTTGCACAGTTTGATCCACAGCGGGATCTCGAAGACCGTGTTCGCCAATTCCAAGAGCGGGCGGCTCGGTTGAAAGCACAAGGTCAGGAAATTCCGGCCGACGCGGTTCCGCCATCCGATCTTTTACCCGGCCCAGCGATGGACCAGAACCGCCCAGGCAACTGTTTCGCCAGCATGATCGCGCCGCTGGCTGGTTTACAGGTCAAGGGCGTCATCTGGCACCAGGGATACAATAATGCCCTGCAGCCAAATGGTCATGCACTTTACTACCAAGTGTTTCCCAAGATGATCGCTGCCTGGCGCGACGCGTTCCAGGATGCTCAATTGCCCTTCGGCATCATTTCGCTGTGCACCGCTGATGAGCCGCAAGTTCGAGACGATTATCTAAGGAAAATCATCGACGAAGGGATCTATATTCGCGAGGTCCAGTACCGGACATTCCTCGACTTGCTGAATGCTGGTGACAAGCAGATCGGTTATGCAAGCAGCTTTGACCAGCGACGATCGTGGTATCACCCGCAGATCAAAATCCCAGTCGGTGAACGCATCTCTTGTTGGGCATTAGCGACTCAGTATGGGATGTCGAGAGATCTCCGTTGGCTGCCGCCAATGCTGAAGGACACGCGTGTCGAGCCAGGTCAGATCGTCCTACAGTTCGACACCGATGTTGGTCCTTATCATGATGGACCGATCGAAGGCTTTGCCATCGCTGGCGAGGATGGGCATTTTCAACCCGCGACGGCTAAGTGGCAGACCGTAAACCGAGATGGCCAGAATCAGCCTCAACAACTTCGCAGTGTGATTGTACTGACCAGCCCCTTGGTATCTGCCCCGATTTTTTTCCGGTATGCCTGGGGCCGCAATCCGCTCGCAAACCTTAAGTCTACCGATCACACCGATCTGCCCGTACCGACGCTGCGAAACGATACATTCTCGATCGCTGATCTTTACGAAAAGTATACTGGCAAAAAGTCGGTGATTCCCAACGTTCTCGATGGCCGTGAACGAGGTGAGCTCAATCGGGCTGTTCAGTCTGAAGACTTGAAGCGTCGCATCACCGAAGCTCAGGATTTGCTCAAGGCGAACGGGATGTAAGCTCGCAAGGGGAGGGCGACCTCTGGCCCCGAAAGGCCGGCTATCCCAAGGGAGAGTGCCTTGCTCATTACAACAACTGATTCATGCGTACCAGCGTAATCCCATATATACTTAAGCCAATCGGCTGCACAACATAACCAGACATAAATCACTACTTAAAACCCTATAAAGTCGTTATCTATGAAATCGATAGTCCCGCTAATCGCTCTCCTCGCCGTGTCCCAGCATGGTTTCGCTGCGGACGAAAAATCAAAGCAGAAAGTTCCTGACTTCACGCAGGGCGATGCGATTCCCACGCAAGCCAAACACGACTGGAACCTTGGCGCCACCGGAGCCAGAGGTTGGATTTATTGCGATAAGCTTGTGACAAGTGATGCCCGCCAAATCGCGATCACAAAGATCGAACCCGGTTCTGCGGCTGATGGAATTCTTAGGATTGGCGATGTGTTGCTCGGAGTGGGCGGCAAATCATTCTCCTACGATCCGCGGACAGAACTGGGCCAAGCACTGACCGTCGCGGAATCCGAAGTGGGCGCGGGGAAGTTAACGCTCACGCGTTGGAGATCGGGAACGACCGATGAGGTTGTCGTCACACTACCGGTGCTGGGCAGTTACAGCGCAACAGCTCCGTTTGATTGTCCCAAATCGCAACGCATTCTCGATCAAGGCTGTACTGCGCTCGCGGCCCGCATGGCCGAGTCCAATTACTCGAAGGGCCCCGGCCGCGAACCGATCACTCGCTCGCTTAACGCACTGGCGCTGCTGGCCAGTGGAAACACCGAATACATCCCGTTGATCAAACGGGAAGCCCATTGGGCCGCTGGCTTCTCCGATAACGGCATGCAGACCTGGCGCTACGGCTACGTGATGATGTTGTTATCGGAGTATGTGTTGGCAACCGGCGATGAATCGGTCCTGCCGGGACTAAAGCGATTGGCCCTCGAGGCGGCTCACGGACAAAGCGCGGTCGGTTCGTGGGGACATGGGTTCGCCAGGCCCGATGGCCGCCTCGGTGGCTATGGCATGATGAACTCGCCCGGTCTTCCGCTAACAATTTCGCTGGTGATGGCCCGTCAAGCGGGAGTGAAAGCCCCAGCAGTCGATCACGCCATCGAACGAAGCGCACGCCTGCTAAGGTTCTACATCGGCAAAGGTGCCGTCCCCTACGGCGATCATCATCCGTGGATTGAAAATCACGAAGACAACGGCAAGTGTGGTATGGCGGCGGTGCTGTTTGGCCTGCTGAATGAGCCCAGCGGCGCGGAGTTCTTTTCTCGAATGAGCATCGCTTCGCATGGTGCGGAAAGAGATACCGGACACACTGGCAATTTCTTCAATATCCTTTGGGCAATGCCAGGCGTTGCAGCATCAGGTCCGCAAGCTAGCGGAACTTGGATGCAGGAATTCGGCAGTTGGTACTTCGACCTCGCCAGGCAATCCGATGGCACTTTTTTACATCAAGGACCGCCGGAGCCCAATCGCGACAGCTACGCGGGTTGGGATGGCACGGGTTCTTATCTTTTAGCGTACGCGATACCACGTCGAAGAATTTTGCTGACCGGCAAGCTTCCCAGCACCACCCCGCAACTTGACATTGATGCCGCAAAGGCGATCGTTGCCGATGGTCGCGGCTGGAGTAATAAGGATCGCCATAGCGTTTATGACCAAATGAGCGAAGACGCGTTGATCGAGCGTCTTGGCAGTTGGTCGCCGATTGTGCGAGAGCGAGCGGCGATGGCGATTGCTCGTCGCAAAGACGCGTCGGTTCCACGCCTGCTGACGCTGCTGGAGTCGCCAAGCCTGGACGCTCGTTACGGTGCATGCCAAGCGTTGACCCAGTTGCGTGGACGCGCGGCACCCGCGGTCGATTTACTGCAAACATCATTAACGTCGGACGATCTCTGGTTGCGTGTCAAAGCCGCTGAGGCGATTGCGGCGATGGGTGCCCCGGCGACGAAGTGCGTGCCGGAATTGCTCGAACTGCTAACTCACGTCGACGTTGAGAACGATCCACGCGGGATGCAGCAACGTTATGTGACCTTCGCGCTGTTCGATCGAGGACGCGGATTGCTCGGCCGATCGCTGGAGGGAGTCGATCGCGAATCGCTTTATAAGGCCGTGCATTCGGGGCTAAAAAATCAAGATGGCCGAGCACGCGGGAGCCTCAGTTCAGTCTATCGAAACCTTTCGTTCGATGAGATTCGGCCACTCTTACCCGCCATTCATCAAGCTATTGTCGAACCGGCCCCGAGTGGCGAGATGTTTGCCGATGAAGTTCGCGTCGAAGGTCTGCGGCTGATGGCAGAACACCGTGTTGAGGAAGGGATCATGGCCTGCGTGAAGTACGCGCGAGACCAAAACCCCTGGGCCAGCGAGCGTCGCACACCCGAGTTGATGAAAATCCTGCTCACCTACGGTGCGCATGCCAAAGCCGTGATCCCCGACCTGAAACAGCTTGCCGGCTACTTTGAAAAAGACGAGAAAAACTTTCCGGCGCATCTGATGAAACAGAAAGCGGAAAATGTTCGCCAGACAATCCTCGTGATTGAAAGCACGACGGATTTGCCGCCTTTGAAACGGCTTGACTAGATGCCAAGCGGCGTGGTCTGACAATCAATACGATTGGCTGCTGTGAATCGTCTACTTCTAGGAACACTCCGAAAATAAGAGAAAACCACAGCTTGCGTTCATTCGGCTCGTCGTTTCCGGATAGGTTCCCAATCATTGTCCAAGACGTTTGAGTGTTTGTTCGTGAACGATTGCATGATCTGGTTTCCCTTTTTCGCGATAGGAATCGGCCAGCCACTGCCGCAGTTCCGTCAACGTTGGGTCCGCTTGCAGCAGTTTTTCGGCCGTTTCAAAAGCTTGATCGAATTGCTCTTGTTCCCACAGCAGTTTTGTTTTTTGCGTCAACCATTGTGGCGATTCGGGAGTGATGCGAAGGACCTTATCAACGTAACGAGTCGCATCTTGCGTGTTCCCACGTCTTCGCGATGCCAAGACCATACCGGCCAAAGCGGTTTCATCATCAGGGGCAAGTTCAAGAATGTGCTCCCAACACGTAGCCGCCGCTTCGGGATTGTCCGTTAGCCATAAATAAGATGCGACTTCATTCAACGATGGAATGTCGGGTGTTAACGCCGCGATCATCGCTTCCGGGCCAGCCTGAATGGTTGTCGCCGGAATCAATTTGGTGATCGCTTGGCGGGCCAAGTTCAAATCTTCGGTTCGCCACGCTTGGGTCATCATCGCGATGCCGACTGCTCGCGATTGCTCCCAAGTGGGTATCAGCTTTTCGTGTCCGAAAACTTGCAACGCTTCGACCGCAGTCGATGGCGACTTTGGCTTTGCACTGCGCGAACGTTTTTCCATCGGTTGACGTAAGATTCGATGGTCTGTTTGCGCTGTATGAGGAACATTGGTTTGAGTATCGGCGGGCATGTGGCAATGAATGCATGAGCCGTTTGCGGGCGATTCTTGTTGCTGTGCTGGTGGCAAGGAACATCCGCGATCGTTGTGACAAGCGTTGCAGCGATCGGCATAGTATCCATGGCGGTTTTCGCTAGGTGCCGGGGCATGAGGATCATGGCAAGAGGTACATCCGAGTAGCGACTGCGACTGAATGTAACATTGGCTCGTTCGCATCTGCTCCACTTGGCTGACCACTCGCGAAGTATCTTCATCGCCAGTTGATGGCGGATTGACGAGGCAAACGAAGATATCTTCCATTTCATCGCCAGGTCGAAAATCATTAAACGATCGACCGTAGCGGGGTATCGTGTAAATGCCCTGCAAGTGGCATTGGTTACAGACGCTTTCGCGTGCAGAAACCGACAGTCTGTCCGGGTTAACGATAGGATCGAGCGATTGGTCTTTGACGTCACCCTTTCGATGAAAGGCGATGTGGTCTTCACCTGGTCCGTGGCATCGTTCACAACTGATCGACGCCTCGACAAATGGTTCTTTGGCATATCGGTCGTGACCTACCGAATCGACTTGGCCCGCATGACAGTACAAGCAACCGTCACCGACTCGGCGTTGAAAACGTTGGTGATTATCAGGCGTGTAGCCGGGCGAAAGGTCCCAGCGATCGTCTGTGGAATACCACCCAATCGGCGACTGGCGAAAAATACCATCTTTGAATATCAGATACGCTCGACCTCGCTGGCCTGAACCAACCACATGACTGATCGGTTCCGCTTGATCGAAGGCCATTTCGCCATCGGGAGACAATTCATACTCGTGATGCGTGACAACGCCTTCGTTTTGTTCGACCCTATACATTCGCTTGCCCGCGACATCGATCGTACCCGAAGGATAAGTTTCGATCGTTTCCATTCGTTCGGGCGTGCCGATCGATTTCCCCATCGGATGTTTTGCGAATTGGTCACAGATCGCCGCATGACACTCACGACAGGCGTCACTGCCGACGAAATGATTTGGCCGCGCGTTGGGCAAATCACCGCGCAGCGAGTAACGAGCCATCGACGTTTCAACCGGTTTGTTCGGGCTGGTTTGCTTGCCACATCCAGTCACGAGCGCAACAGTAAACAACACAAGCAGGCAAAGCACCTGCCCCGAAAATGCCGTCTGCTTAGCGGATTGATAGATCATGGCGAGAACGCGAAAAGCCAAAGTTGTGTCGACTTCGAACGACAGAAGTACGAAACGGTGTCGACCAATACTTTACCATTCGCATCAACCCTGGTAATCGGCCTTCGAATCGTATCCAGAAAATAAGCAACGGCGGTATATCGTGCTCGAATCGGTAACGGTTAAAATCTCAGACGATAAACCCCCATAGACGCAATGGAATCCGATGCCCATTTTGCAAACACTCTATCGCCGCTCACATATCGCATGGCTGCAAGTGTCCATGCTGACGTTTGTCGCAGGGTGTGGTTCGCAAACGGGGCCAAAACTTGCCCCAGCCGCTTCTGATAAATCCGGCGAGACCCAGCCACCCGGTCACCAAGCGATGCTCGCGATGTTGAGCGAAATTCATGCATCGGGTTTACAGACAGACCCATTTTTGGGCACCCAGCAACTGGACGCTGCACGTCGCCGACTAGCTGAACTCGGCCTTGCAAAGAATGCAGTGCACCGCCAAAGAGTCGACGCGGTGATTCAAGTCGCCAATCACGAACTTCGTTTAGGACGACTTGCCGAAGCCGTCGAACATTATGCCGAAGCACGGCAGACGTTGCCAAAAATTGCCGCAAAAATCTCGAACGAGGATCATCAGCGTTACCTATTTCAGATCGCAATCGGATATCTGCGATTGGCCGAATCCGAAAACTGCGTCCATTGTCAGACCGGCGAAAGCTGCATTGTGCCAATTAGCGGCGGGGGAATGCACGGACAAAAAATCGGCTCCGAGGAATCGATCAAGGTGTTAGGTGAATTACTGACTTTGAATCCTGAGCATCTGGCCGCAAAATGGCTTTTCAACATCGCATCGATGACGCTCGGCCGCTATCCGCAGGACGTCCCTAAGGCGTACCGAATTGAGCCGACGAAGTTTTCTGGCGAGCCGTTTCCGCGGTTCACAAACGTTGCCAAAGAATTGGGGCTTGCAACGCTTTCACTTAGCGGTGGAGTCATTGCCGATGATTTCACTAACGACCATGCGATTGACCTTGTCGTAAGCGACTGGAGCACCAAAGGTCAGCTCCGATTCTTTGTCAACGACGGAAAAGGCTCTTTTCATGATCAAACCGTGGCAGCTGGTTTAACTGGGATCTATGGCGGTTTGAATCTGGTGCAAGCCGATTACAACAACGATGGCCATAAAGACATATTCGTACTTCGCGGCGCCTGGCGTGGTGCACACGGCCGTCACCCCAATTCGTTGCTTCGCAATGAGGGCAACGGCAGGTTCACTGATGTGACGTTCGATGCAGGGCTAGGCGATATTCATTATCCGACCCAAACTGCCGCGTGGTACGACATCAACAATGATGGCCACTTGGATCTGTATGTTGGCAACGAAGATTTTCCGTCTCAGTTGTTTATCAATGATGGGAATGGTAATTTCAGAGACACAGCCAAAAAGGCGGGCGTGACAAACGATCGATATGCCAAAGCGGTCTCCTGGGGTGACTTTAATGGCGATGGGCATATTGATTTATACGTATCCAACTATGGGTCGGCGAATCGGTTGTATCGCAACAATGGCGACGACACGTTTACCGATGTGGCGAATGATTTAGGTGTTCTGGGGCCGCTCAATGGATTCGCATCGTGGTTCTGGGACTTTGACAATGATGGAGTCTTGGACATCTATGCGTCGAGCTACAACATGTCGATCGAAGACGTTGTCGCGCCGTATTTCGACTTAACGCCTAAAGGTGAACTGGCCTGTCTGTATAAGGGTTACCCTGACGGAACGTTCAAAAATGTTGCGGCCGAAATGGGGTTGACCGCAGCGGTCGATCCGATGGGAGCGAATTTCGGCGATTTGGACAACGATGGTTTTCTCGATTTCTATCTCGGTACGGGGTATCCGGCATACGAATCCTTAATGCCCAATCTGGTGTATCATAATCGAGCGGGTGAACGGTTTGCCGACGTGACGTTTTCCGGTGGGTTTGGACACCTGCAAAAAGGGCACGCGATCGCCTTTGCTGATTTTCGCGGAACAGGCGAAAACGATATCATGATTGAACTGGGCGGGGCTTACCCAGGAGACGCCTTTACCAACGGGTATTTTATAAATCCTGGGTTTGGAAACCGCTCGGTACAGATAAAGCTAGTCGGCAGCAAGTCCAACCGTGACGGAATTGGTGCTAAGATTCAGGTCGACTTTGTGGCAGACGGTAAGGAAAGGAGCGTTTATCGCTGGGTTAACAGCGGCGGCAGTTTTGGCGCCAATCCATTGATTGCAAACATCGGCGTCGGAAAAGCGGAATCGATCGAGCAAATCACGGTGACTTGGCCAGCGACTGCGATGCAGACGATATTGAAAGACATTAAAGCGAACGGCCAATTCATGGTGATTCACGAATAGTGTCGATGAACAGTTTCAGGCGTGTACTGGCAAGAACGATCTTAACTTCCCATGAGTCCTTTGGATGAATCAAGATACAGAGGCTGAGCCAGTAAGGCCTGCTGGCCGTGGCAGGCGTTTGATTTTCTGGATATGCCTGTTTGGGATCGCGGTCTTCGGATCGCTAGCGACGGTTGACCTCTTCTATTCACGCCCGGTCGGTATCGGGCCTGCGGGACCGCCGGTCGATAGGAGTTTGTTTCTAGAGACCTGGACCGATCGCCCTGTACGCGTAATCGGAATCGGCGACAGCATTACCGCCGGACTGGGTGCAGATTCATCCAGCCATACTTTCTTCAACCGCGTGATTATCAATCCAAAAGATGAGTTTGAAGAGATGCAGGGCATTTGCTTGACAGCCGTTTTGCCTAACTTGCAACACAAAAACTACGCTATGTCGGGATCGGAGTCGTGTTGGCATTGGGACATGATTCATGAACGCTTGGAGACGACCGAAGATGCCTTTGGAATCGTGTTAATGACATCCGGCGGAAACGATTTGATTCACAGCTATGGTCGCAGTCCACCGCGTGAATGCGCAATGTATGGTGCGACCCTCCAGCAAGCGCGGCCATGGATTGAAAACTATCGTCTGAGGCTGGAGCAAATGTTCTCGATGATTAACGATCGATTTCCATTGGGCTGTGAGATTTATATCGGAGACATCTATGACCCAACCGATGGGGTGGGGGATGCACCCAGTATTTTCTTGCCCGACTGGGCAGACGGCCTTGCGATTCATGCCAGTTATAATGAAGTTATTCGCCAGGTGGCCTCCAGGTTTGATTATGTCCATGTTGTGCCGCTGCACGAGACGTTCTTGGGCCACGGTTCACACTGTCGCCAATTCTGGCGATCGACCTATGACAAGAATGATCCTCACTACTGGTTCTTTGCCAATATCGAAGACCCGAACGATCGCGGATACGATGCGATTCGTCGAGTTTACTTGAACACAATCGTGAAAAAATCGCAACTGATCCCAACACGCAAAACGGATTAGAGGATACGGCCACAGGGTCACAGCAGACATGTCCGATTAGGATGTGCTATCCAGCCATTAGCTTGCAGATAGATCGAATGGCTTTCTAAGTTCAGCCGTTGGTGCTGCTCGGAGCAACGTCAAGTCGATTGACGAATGGTTCGGGCGGTTGATAGGCGAGCAACCGCAGTGCATTGGCGACAACCAGCAAGGTAGAACCTTCGTGAAAAATTACTGCCACGCCGAGTTGCAAACCGAATAAGGATGCTGGCACCAAGACGGCGATCATCCCGAGGCTGATCCAAAGATTTTGGCGAATGATGCGTGAAGCGGCACGACTGAGCGAAACCGCTAGCGGCAATTTCGACAAATCGTCGGCCATCAAGGCAACTTCTGCGGTTTCCAGTGCGACGTCTGACCCGGCTGCGCCCATGGCAACAGAAACGGAGGCGGTGGCAAGCGCCGGTGCGTCGTTGACACCGTCGCCGATCATGGCAACAGGGTATAGAGCGCTGATCTCTTCGATCGCCGCCACTTTGTCTTCGGGCGACAAGTCGCCGAAGACGCGATCGATGCCAACTTGGTCGCCAATCGCTTGTGCGGCTCGCTGGTTGTCGCCGCTGAGCATGACGATTTCGCGAATCCCGATCTGACGCAGTGAGCGGATCATTGCTGCTGCATTGGGCCGTGGCACGTCCATTAAGCCGATCACGCCCAAAAAATCTGCTCCATAGCAGACGATCATTGTCGATCGCCCGCGAATCTTTAACGCCTCGTCAGCGGCAACAATCCATTGGACCATTTCGGGCGGGCGGGATCCAGTCGCGTCGTCCAACGGATCGTTAAACATTCTCGCGTTACCGATCCAAATGGGTTCGCCATCAACAATCGCGCGAACACCTCTGCCTGTTTGCCGATGAACATCGCTGACATCAAAGTCAGCAGCAGACGCTAGAGATCGGACGGATTGTGCATCGGCGGCGATGACGATCGCATTGGCTAATGGGTGATCGCTTAAAGATTCGACGGATGCGGCGATTGCGAGCAGGTCTGCGGTCGCCAAGCCTTCTGCCGGTACAACATCGACGACCTGAGGTTTTCCTAAAGTTAATGTACCCGTTTTGTCCAACCCGATCGCTTGGACGCGACCGAGTTGCTCCAGTGGTCCGCCGCCTTTGAATAAGACTCCATCGCGACCACCGCGGGCAACCGCACTGAGCACCGCGCTGGGAGTCGCCAACGCCAATGCACAGGGGCTGGCCGCGACCAACACCGCGATCGCTCGATAAACACTGCGCGATGCCGGTTCATCAATCACGATGAACGCAAATAAAAGCAAGACAACAAATACCAGCACCGCAGGTACAAAGTAGCGTTCGAATTGTTCGGTCAATCGCTGCGTCGGACTGCGATGCGCACGTGCTTCGGTCACCATTCGCATAACCCGTGCGAGCGTCATGTCGTCAGCAGTTCGCGTAACACGAAGCCGCATTGCTCCGCCACCGTTGATCGTACCGGCAAACAACTTGTGTTCTGCCGCGAGCGATTGCCAATCTCCATTTCGAGGATCGAAATCGATGCGTGGAGATTTATCGACTGGGACGCTTTCGCCGGTGACGGCAGATTGATCGACGCTGCTTTCACCGTAAACCACGACTCCGTCAGCGGCAATCCGGCTGTCAGGCCGAACAACAACCGTGTCGCCGATTTTCAATTTTTCAATTGCCACATCTCGCGTCTGGCCGGTCAATTCGTCCAACAGGATTGCGGTGGTTGGTCGCAATTTCGCAAGCCCCTCGATCGATCGCTGGGCCCGTTGAAGCGCATAATGTTCTGCCGCGTGTCCGATGCTGAACAACACTAATAAGAGCGCACCTTCGCTGGCGTGACCGATATAGACAGCGCCAAGCGCTGCAACAATCATTAAGAAATCGATTTGGAATCGACGAGCCCAAAGGCCATAAATTGCATCAATCGTCGCAAAGAAACCGCCGAAAAAAATCGATCCTGTGATCAACACTTGCCCTAGTGTCAGCGGCCCGAGCACCGGTTGACTGGCGATTGCGAATGCCCCCAAAATCCAGCTAGCGACCAACAGCACGGCGGCCGCGATCGCGAATCCTAATTGCAACCTTTCGCCACCAAGGTTGAGATGCACATGGGAATGCCCACAGTCGTTGTGTTTACACTTATGAGCGTGCGTGTGTTCTTTTGCGGCCGCGCTTCCAGAAGAAGAACG
Organism: Planctomycetaceae bacterium; assembly: GCA_003506095.1. Taxonomy (GTDB): domain Bacteria; phylum Planctomycetota; class Planctomycetia; order Pirellulales; family Pirellulaceae; genus UBA6163. Next base: position 14,151 of record DNWZ01000831.1, read on the forward strand.
GCCGCCGTCTTCGTCGCTGACTTCAGAAAGATCGATCATACGACAGATGGTCTGCGGCGACGGTACTTGAAAAGGCGGCTAGTGATGGTAGAGCCGCCGGGCTCTTATAGTTTAAACGCTTTGATCCTCGGGTAACGCATCCGAAGTTACGAAAAATCGCGTGGGACGAATCAGTTGTGATGGGTAAAGCCGAAAATCCCGATCATCCCCCATAATTCTCCCAACCGC
>DNWZ01000579.1 GCA_003506095.1 Planctomycetaceae bacterium
GCGGCCAGTTCGCGGACGGTTTCCAACCAGCGATTGTGCGACGTCCGCAGCATGCAGACCGGCCAATCGCTGCCAAACATCAATCGTGATGGCGTGAATGCTTCTAACGCGACGTCCCAATACCTGCGAATGTCACCGATCGACCAATCACGGGGGGCAATGCCGGGTGAATCGTCGGTGCGAATCTCGGTCGCCACTCCTGAAAACTTACAGGTCACGTGCGATCGTTTAGCCAATTCGCGAAATCCCTTTTCCCACTCCGCATCATACGATTGCGGATCGATCGTCGGTTTGGCGATATGGTCCAGCACCATCGAAATATTCGGGTGTCGATCGGCGAACTCGATCGCAGCGGGCAATTGCCGCGCGTAGATCAGGATGTCGTACACGAGTCCGAAATCGGACAAGCGTGCGACTCCCGCGTTGAAGTCGGCACCGAGCAGAAAGCGGTCATCGGGTTCATCTTGAACAACGTGCCGCACTCCTTTTAAAACGGGCGAATCAGCCAGCGCGGACAAATGCTCTGCGACGTTGGGGTCGGCCAGCGGCACCCATCCGACGACTCCGAGAATGCGGCGATTTTGTTGTGCGATTTCGATCAGCGTTTCCGTTTCGACGATCGATTGACGAGCTTGCACGGTGACGAATCCGTCAACAGCCGATTGATCGGCAATTTCGTCCAGTTCAGTGCTGAGAAAGTCGTGCCGAAGCATCGGCATCGCGTCGCTGATCCAAGGATATTCCGCTGGCGAGTAGGCCCACAGGTGATGATGGCTGTCGATCAGCATGGTAGTGGCGGATGAGACGAGAGGCGGAATGGTTTAAGACAAGAGACAAACGCTAAAACGAAAAACCCTCGCGGCAATCCGGTCCGATCGTTTCGGAGCGGCTGTCGCGAGGGATTGTAGCAAACCTTTTGTCAATCGAGTTGACCTAGCGAGGACGATCCGCGATCAACCTTTGGCGTGCGTGAACAATTGGTTGACAAAGTCCCAATTGACGACGTTCCACCAGGCGGTGACATAATCGGGTCGACGGTTTTGATAGTTCAAATAGTAAGCGTGCTCCCAAACATCGACGCCCAGCAACGGAACCTTGCCCATCGAAACAGGGGTGTCTTGATTTGGCGTGGAGACGATTTCCAGCTTGCCGTTGTTGGCAACCAACCAAGCCCAACCGCTGCCGAATTGCCCCGCGGCGGCTGCAGCGAACTTCTCTTTGAAACTGTCAAAGCTGCCGAAGGTGGAGTCGATCGCTTGACCGATCGCGCCGCGATCCATCTTGCCGCCGCCCGGAGCCATCATTCGCCAGAACAGCGAATGGTTCAGGTGGCCGCCGCCGTTGTTACGAACCGTATTGCGGATCGATTCGGGGACGGTGTCGAGATTGGCGAGCAATTTTTCCAGCGGCATCGCTTTCAAGGCAGGCTGGTCGGCGAGCGCCTTGTTCANNATTTCCATCGTCTTGGCGTCGATGTAGGGCTCCAGCGCGTCCAGCGCATAACCCAATTCGGGCAGCGTCGCTTCGGCTGCTGTTGCGGATTGGGCTGTGGCGCCGAACATCAAGCTGGTGCCAGCGGCTCCCATCACGGCCATCATTTCACGTCGATTCANNTTTCCGGTTAGGGGGCAGGGGTAAGACTGCGAAAGTCGAGCCGACATTGTACACGGCAGCTTTCGCTCTGGGGCGATCGACTGGCGAGTGAACACGTTTTGGACACGGATTCTGAACAATCACCCGTCACGATGCAGCAGACACTTGGCCCGCCGACACCCGGCAAAGCTGGGGCCAGAAGCGAACAAAGCTAGGGCCAACGCTCAGCAGAATCAGGAAATTCACTTCTTGCGAATGTGCATGTCGGTGGCCGTGACGACCATTGCCCTCAGGTCGCCTGCGGCGGCTTGACCGCGAATCACAACGACATCCTTTTTGTCGACGCCGAACAATTTGCGAGCGTCGATCGGGATCACCTGGCCATCCGAATCGACAAACTGGACGATCGCCGTCGGAGCTTTCGCGGCTTTGCGTTTGCAAAACGGACAATTGTCGGCGTCGTGGCCTTCGCCGTGCCCTTCGTCCGGCAATTCGGCGATCAGGAACGATGCCTTGCCAGTGTCCCACGGCTCCATGTCGCCAGCGAAAATGCGTCCGACGATAACGACCGATTCGGTAAGTTCTGCTGCGGCGATTTCACCGTCCGGGGTTGCTTCCTCATCGGGCTTGATGACGCCCAATTGCGTTGCCAACTGGGTCAACGTGACCGCTCCGGCCGGCTCTGTGGCAACCAGAAATTGCTGACGCAGTTCAGCGGTTTTCGGGTCGACCTGTTCGGAACGACAACCGATGGCGACTAGCCAAACGAGCATGCTGGCGGTGAGGAATCGCGGGAGATTCCGCCGATGAGCGGGCTTGGCCGACTTGGATGCAACGCCGAAGCGGTTTAGAGCGAACATTTTTCTGGTCACCGAATGACGAAACGAAGTTCAAACGAACAAGCCGAGATCGATTAGCGGGCAATTGTTTGCAGTACCGCCTTCAGACCGCGTCCGAACGAAAGCAGCGGGCATCGCCGCCCGAACGCGGTACTACGAACATTGGGAACGGTCGCAACGGTCTCGAATCACTCGGTCGCTGGTGCCGCTGCTGCTTCTGCTGGCAAATACTTGCGCAGTACCTCCATGCTCGAATCGACGTCCGCCTTCACTTCGCCATACGTTGCCCCTTCACCGCCGTGAAACTTTTCGTCGACCCTGCCGAAAGCGTCAAAAAGGGTTTCGACCGCAGCACTGATCGCTGCGACGGCTTCATCACCGAGCTCTTGCTTCTTGGCCAGTGCTGGCAATGCATCCAGCACGTGCCCGACTTCATGCAACGGGTCGTGAGCGGCATCGACATCGTTGTTTGCGAATGCCGACGCAATCGTCTTGTTCATTTCTTCGAGTTCCACGACCGCCTCGGGGTAGGTCTCGGCATGCTTGTGGCCAACATGCCCGTCGGAATCCAATTCATCAATCGAAACCGGCGGCCGCTCGGAGTTCATTTCGCTTTTGCCACAACCGACAAAGGCGAGCGTTGTGGAAGCGAGAATCGCGACGGGCAGCAGCGACAGCCAGCTATGGCGGAAAAAACGTGACATCGAATCAGTCCTTGCTCGGGGGTGGTTAAAGTTATCCATGTGGTTGACGATTCTCCCAGCGAATCGCGTTGATACGTCAGCAACCGCTTCCTTGGTTCGCCAAATTATTGCAATCGTTTTGCAGGAGAGCAGTCGCCTCGTCAATCCGATTCCGGTTATACCTTGCGAATGAAGTCTTCGGCATACGATCGAACGTGTTTACCGTTGAGCACGTGGACGACTCGAAGTTGCTGGATTTGTTCGTCGCTGAATGAGTTCATCGGGACGTGAATCAGGTGTTTTTTGAACCGCCGTGCGATCCGTCGCCAAGCGGCACCCGGTGGCAACGACGACAGCAAGGCGATTTGCGGGCCTCGCGAGTGGAGGCACGCCGCGGCGATCAACCGTTCTTCTAGTGTCGTTGCAAAGTCGATTTTGCGATTGTCCCAAATGTCAGGAAT
>DNWZ01000202.1 GCA_003506095.1 Planctomycetaceae bacterium
CCACGCTCGTTGTCTGGGCTGTGCTGGCGTTCGTGACTCGTCGGCTTCCACGGGAACGAAGTTTTCTGCTCGCTTGCCGGTACCACGGAGTGCCTCGGGAGCGGATCGATGAAATACTCGATGGCTGATAATAGATCGTGCAGGGGCTTGGGGTGAAGTTCATCATCAAGCACCCTGCTGACTGAAACTCACTGAAAACCGCATTGCTTTTTCAACTTTAGTTCACCCCAACCATTTTCGACCACTGCTTGTCGGTGTTCGTAAACGGTGAAATCGGAAGCAAATTCATGAGATTCTCGACTGGCTTCTTCGACGGTCTCTTCGGCAAACAGATCACCATTGAGTTGCCCAATGGCGAGAAGCGGACCGTAACGGAGCGGTGGTTTGCCAAAATGGTTCGACAAGGACTGATCAAACCAAGCCCAATCCAACGCCAACCCATTAAAGTGCATACGATTGGTCGTAGCCCCGAACACGAAAGTACTCACGATTTTGATGATTGGGTGTTCTCTGGCGGCAAGACATACAAACAGGAAACGTGGGAAATCGGGACAGATGTTACTGTTGAACAGGCCGCTGAATATCGCGATCCCAGCACTGGCGAACTTTACGTTTACTACCAGATTGTCGACAACGAATGGAAAGGGCGTTTTGTATCCCGGGAGCTATTTTTGAAAATTAAAGCGGTCCACGATTTGTAGGTTGCCGCCCGACAAGTTTTAAAGTCGGTGAAGGGCCTGCATCGTCGCGCCCCCGCACACGTCCACCGTTATGCGGTTACCGGATACGCCAACGCAGCACACAAGGGGCGCTGCCGGGTACACAGCATCTGCGATTGCTTGCTAGCGTTTGAGAAACTTTAATTGCCGTTGCGGGGCAATCGATTAGCACTCATCGCACTTCAAATGTCCTGTTTTTTCGGCAGAAGTATTCGCCCTCGGTCCAGGCGATCGGTCTTGGAATGTGCAATCGCACATTAAAATCGCCCGACTGCGGGCGAAGAGTGCAAGCTTTCGCTCGGCGAGCCCCAATCCACGCTTGAAATGCGAACAGGTCGCCTTCGCCAAGCACTGTGTCCCGCCAGTCTGTCCAAAAACCATGTTCCGCCAATCCTCGAATTGCGAACAGGTCGCCTGCCAAAAGCAGTGTCCCCGCTAATGTCTTCCACAGTGTGGAGCTCGATCAACAATTACCGCTCAACGGGGTGAGCCTTAATCGTGATGATTTGAGAGCCAACATAGTCTCTGTCTGCCTGCGACAAGGAAACAAGCTCGACAGCAATTAAATGCGGCTGCGGATCTTTTCGGTGAAGAAAAACAACGTTGCCAGATCGCCCCGCAAAGCTTGCGTCCCGAGTGTACTTTCCAGTCGAATCAGTCCAAGTGCGAGTCTCTAAGGTTTCTCCAAGAAACACGCCGCTACCATCACCAATAGCAAGGGCCAGTTCTTTCAAATCATCGCTGCTCAAATCAAGAATGGACGCACTGATAGCATCAGCGTCCATCGTGACGAAATACACCTTATCGCCAGCAAGGCCATCAAGCTTCAATTCTTCCGCTTCGCGTTTTGAAGACCCCTTAAACCAAAGCCGAAATTGAGTGTTATTGCCAACTGCGACGTAAATTAGCGGGTGACGATAGCGACCGTTGTCGTCAAGCGACGCGGCAACCGCGCTCGAAATCCCTTCCCGGTTATTGATCTTGTCATCATTTGTACTCCTAACCTCTCCATTTATTTCGCCATCAAAGGCGGATGTTTTCGATAACGCGTGAAGTTCGTCAGGAATGCGCGAAGGCGTTTGCTGCACCCCTTGATTGTCATTCAAGGGACTGTCAATCTCCTTGTCGTTTGAAGGCCGCTGTTTTGCCACACGAGGCCCCGGGGCGTCAGCAGCCAGCACCAACACGCCGAACAATATCCCAAGCCCTAAAAGCCAAACTAGCCAACTCGTGGAGTCGCTCTGCTTAACTGGCGGTTCATAAGAACTCGTTTGATTCTTGTCTCCAGGTAGCTTGATCACCTCGCTGCGTACAAGTGCATTAAATGAACTGGCTTTTTCGAGTTTGCGACGCAGAAGATTTAAATCTTGGCAGTGTTTCTCCGACCATTCGACTATTCGTCGCTTCAGCTCAATCGGAATCGGACGATCCGGGTCGTCTGTATCCAATAACTCGCCATACTTTGGATTCGCCTTGAACACATATTTCGCTGCATCTGCAGGCGTCATACCCTTTTTCATGCATATTACAAAAGCTGATAAGCGGAGCTCATCATCAGTTTTTTCGATGAGTACGCGATCCAATGCCGGCATGTTCCACCACCAGCGAATGTCATCGTCCGTAACCCCCTCTCGACGAAGGGCAGTTAAATAAACCGCTATCTCCGTATTCGTTTGTTGTTCTTTAAGCATGGAGTACCCAATGTCTGGGGGTTGGTTTTCCCAACCACGTGACGCCACCTCTGAGATCCCTGCTTGAACAAACTCTTCAGCTCGCTTTTTGGCATCGCTATGTGTCATTCCGGACTGTTGATATGAATATGTGTATTCATTGACGAGTTTTTGTTGATGCAGTGCCTCTGTTGTTTGCTTTCGTCTTGAGTCTCCCATTTTGCTCTGGCCTTACGAGTAACTTAATGCCACAAAAAACGCAGCGAGTGATTGAATCTGGTGACGGCAGTTGCTCTCCCTTTGCTCAAAGCTGAGCGAATAGAGTTGTCTTTTTCATTTTTCGAGTCGTGGTTTGCTGATCGTTCCATTGTCTCGAGTTCGCCACAAACGATGTTATAACTGCAGTTATTGCTACTGACTTGCGTCGCCGTTACCGCTGGCAGTCAAACCGCGCATCAGTTCGCATAGGCTCTTGAGAACATTTACTGTTAGTGCTTGACTCTTGGTGTTATATTCTTTAGGCGTGTTGGGAAAATTGCTAGGAGCACGCCCGAAACATTCTTCCTGAAAGCAAACATGGCAGTGTCGGCACTGCTCAATCTATTCGTGATTTATTAGTCGCCAAAATTGCAAACGCGATGTCTCAACCACCTGCCACGGTTACAGTGCTGGTTGTTAGCAATATATCGGTGAACGAAGCCACCGATCTGGTTGGCGTCCCGGTTCCCGATCGAAAAACAACAAGTTACCTCTGAGTGAATTGACGGTCTGTTAGACAAGATACGTCGACGAAAATCATCGCGTTTTGAATCGGCTTACAACCAGCAGTAATGGAGGAGGGCAGCAGGATTTTTTTGACATTCGTCGCATTTTACGCATGGTTTTGATACCGAAAAGTGCATCGGTTTTTTATTTTTTTAAAATTTTGAAATCAGTGGTTACGCGGGATATTCAGTACCTATTGGCTGGCGAGGCACCGGGTGCTGGAAATATTCTCAGGGTTCGCCGTTTCCGATTTGGCCGACCGAGTGCCATCTCGCCGACTGGTAACGTTCCCTTGGCCTCTTCGACCCCTGCCAGCTCCAGCAGCGCCACCGTCTCACTTTTTGATGCTCCTATCGCGACCACAAGGTATCCGATGGGTGCTCCGTGTCGTCGCGTTCTGCAAGCAATATGGCGATGGGCCGTCACCTCTCAATCACAGCCCAAAACCGAATCGAGCAATCCCCGAATGCGATCGCGGAACACCCTCGTCCGTAAATTGAAACAGCAAACGCGATGCGAACCGCTGCTAAAGCACTTGCAAACCGGTGGCAATCGGGGTGCGAACGCTTGGCCCCATGACGATCACCAACTCAGGCCGGGTCCAGGATGAACCAGTGTGGTCGTTCAAGCGCGGAGACCGACACACACATCAGCCGAAGTGCAAATGACGCTCTTGGTCGCAAGCTGGAGCCCGAAGTCGCGGCGAACATCGTGGCCATGCCCGTCCGTCTTCCGCACATGCCACGAGGTCGCACATTCGTTGCCACAAGCCCGTGAGTGCCAATGTGAATGGAATGACAGCCATGGCCGCCGGGACGCAGCAGACGGCAATTCCGGCGACCCTTCGGCAATAAGTCGGGAAGACTGCCATCGCCACGATGGATTCGCCGATCGATAGCTGCTCGGTCGCCAGACAATCGATCCAAGCCGCTTCGTCCCGACGATCTCAAGCAATACAGAGCCTGACGAACTGGACAATCGCCGGGGTCTCCAGCGATCGTACGAGTTCCAATGTGGCATCGAATCCAATTGGACGACTACAGCTTGGGTGCGGTTCTGGCAGCCTCGATTGCCTTGGCCTCCGATGCCTTGGCGTAGGTTTCGACCATCGATAGCTTGCTGTGGCCCAACAGTGCTTGTGCCCCTTCCGGACCGACCGCATCACGCACCGCTTGGGCGGCAGTGTGGCGGATCTGGTACGGAGTCCAGTGCTCCACCTTTGCCGCCTTGGCCGCTCGGGTGACCGCAATTCGATACGAGTCCTTGTTCCAGGGCGTGCCCTTGGTGGTCAGGAAACATAACTCGTTTTCGTCGCCAAACATGAACGGAGCGAGTGCCTTGAACCCTTCGCCCAGGATCGGCACCGCCTTAACCTTGCCGTGGTGCTCGGTCTTATGGTTCGCGGGCCGGTAGATCCAGTCCTCCCCGCGACGATCGATGTCGCATGGCCGCATCCGGAATATCTCGCTCGGTCGCATCGCGGTGGCCAATTGCAAGCGGACCATCGCCGCAGCGGTTTCAGTCAGGTGAGGCAAAGTCGCGCGGATCGAGTCGAGCGACACACCGGAACGCTTGGGGTTGTCCCTGGCTTGGCCTCGCTTCAGCGGTGGCAATGCCTTCAACGCGACGATTCGATCAGGGGCGACCAACTCGCGGGCCACACCGTGTTCGATGACCTTGATCACCTTTCCGATCTGCTCATTGGCGTACGATCGGGAATTGCCACGGTCAACGAGACCATCACGGAGGGATTCCAGCTTACGCGGGCCGAACTCTGCAACCGGTTCTTTACCGTGCTTCTGGTCGAGCAGATCGCAAAGCCAAACGAAGCAAGCGTAGTGGGATGGGCTGTGCTCGTGCTTTGGCAAAACACGATGCCGGAAGTCGGCTGTGACGTGCTTCACCAGAATCGGCGAGTCCGCTTGGTGGGTGTCCGGTTTCTTGTCTCGGGCTGGTGGCACTTTGCCGTTGGCGTTGTACTCCGCCAAAAGGGCGTAATACTTCGCGTAACTCTCGGGGGTGCCGTGCTTGCCCAGGTAGAAGTCATCACCGCCAAGCCGGACTTTGGCTTGGCCGGAAACATGAAACTGATAAGCTGGCTGGGGGGATCGAGAACGTGGCATCAGACGGGCTCCTGGACGATTCGGAGTAGTCGATTACTCCGAAACAATCCGATTGTGAGCCGCACGCCAACGTTGGCGGTAACGCTAAGTCGCGTTCCAGCAAGGGTTTAGGTGCAATGGGCGATACAGAACTCGAATCTGT
>DNWZ01000537.1 GCA_003506095.1 Planctomycetaceae bacterium
AAGCGGTTTCGGAAGAAGCTGGCATGGAAGTCCGTGGTTTGTCGTCCAATGCTCACAGCAGTGGATTGACCACCATCCGTGCATTCGCAATCGATCCGGCAACCGGATCGACTTTCAATGCGAACGCAAGCAACTTTGCTAAGTCGTCACAAGATGGCACGTCCGCTGCAAACTCTGACGCCAGCTCCAACACGTTTGCTGGCTTTGCTGGCCTCACCTTCACGGTCGGCACAAGTACGATCGCCAACTTAAGCGGCTCGGGCGCTTCATCGGGTCTGGGAACAACTCAGACCATCACAAGCGGTGCTTTCTCTTTCACCCCCCTCGGATTTTCGTTTAATCCAGGACCTGCTCTATAACTGGGGGCCAGAACATTGATTGGCAATCGGGGTAATTTACAATTGCTCCGATTGCCTTTTCGTTTTTCAAAGTAACCTTATCTTGTCTTTTCCTTCAAAAAGGTTTTTTTATGCGTATGCTATGTTTTCTGTTTGCCACCATCGTGATGGTAAATCCGTTACTTGCGGATGAACGGCAACAGTTCGATGGCCTTGGTCTTGGCCAGTTACAGCCAATTGACGACAATCTTGCGATGCAAGTGCGTGGTCTTTCGGCCAATGCGTATTCTTATGCAATGTTTGGCTCACGGGCGTTTGGGATTGATCCTAACAGTGGAGCAACCTTCAATGCGACTGTCAGCAATTATTCTAAGAGCGCCCAGGATGACTCATCCAATGGGGATAATGGCTTAGTGGATGCGAGCTCGTTTGCTTTTGGCGGTTTTAGCGGGCCAGAAGGCGGCCCGTTAACTTTTGCTGGTGGCTCCGAGGAGACTGGATTTTCGTTCCAATTGTCCGGAAGCGGAACGGGCGGAGGAACGGCTGTTACTACAGACGGTCTGTTTAGTGGTAGCCTGCAGTTTGGCTTCACAACCGGTGGTTTCACCCTTGGATCGATACTAGATTAATTGACCGTTGCGATCGGTAATTCCAGTTTGACATTAGGCCCTGCGGAGCTTTGGTATCCGCGGGGTTTTCTTATTTAAATAACCTTGAAAATTGCCACTTCGAGTTTGCTTGTTTCACATAGAAGCGCATAATTCATCAGCCTGTGAATTGCAAGATTCAGCAGGATGCAAGATTTGCAAAAGCTTGAAAACACTTGGTCAGCAAACATACAAGGAAGATTAGAATGATTATTAATAGAATGGCTTGGACACGTTTTTCTGTGACCGCTGCAGTATTATTCCTAGCTCAATGGGGGCCGGTTTCTGTCGCCCATAGTCAGCAACCGTGGGACGAGTTCGGGTTATCGGGTGCTGCAGCGATGAGCGACGAGTTCGGTGATACGATTCGCGGCACATCGGCAAGCAGTTCATCGAGCGGTTTGAGTTTTATCTCGGCAATGTTGTTTGATCCTTCGACAGGCTCGAACATGCAGTCGATGAGCGCATCGAAGACGGGAAGCTCCAACATGAACACCAGTGGAGCCGTGAACTCCCAACACGAGCAGATTGCCCAACTTGGTTTTTCCTTGCAGATCCAATCCGGAATGAGCAATTTCAACGGATCGGTCCTGGGCATCTCCGGTGGACGAGGACTAGCATTCGCCCGTCCCTAGGTTCAATGAACCCATCTTCAAAGAAAAAACGATCGCTCTCCTGCCCGTCGTGGGCAGGAGAGCAGATCGGCCTCAGCTAGACGGTGGTGGTATCCTTACCACTCAATTCTAGATTTTCTAGCCGAGTTGAACGGCCTAGCGGAAGAACGAGGTAGCGGTGCCGCCGGCTCCGCCAATCAAAGTTCCGCGGAAAAGATTCTCGATTTCCAAGGCGAGTCCGAGGTTCGAACTTTGAACGTGGAACGGATCGATTGGACCAACGATCCCTGCCTGCTGCAATGTTGCCATGCCGCGGTTGGTATCTACACCAAAGATGTAGCTTTTTGTTGAGCCGTCTAGCAGCATTCCCGAGATAAAGCTCGAACCGGTTGTGGCGGCGCTTCCGCCAGTACCGCGGATCTTGGCGCCTTCTGCGTTTGACATAGGTGCCAAGCCGGCCAGTCCGTATTGGGAAAGCGACGCGGGTTCAGCCGCCGAACACTGCGGTGCGTTTGCTGCGAATCCAGCGTAAAGGCTTGCACAAACCAAAAGAGTTTTTACAGCGCGATTCATATTGATATTCCAAATCCGTCGGGTTTTTCTTTGATAAAACTCGGAGGATGCTCTTGATCGAAGATCAAGAATCCGTTCGTTCTGCATCCCCTGAGTATAAGGGTTTTCGGTAAGACAGGGGTTATCGGAGCCTGTGGCAATATGAAAAAAACGGGCAGGAATAGCCGCAAAGCGCAGCAGACGGCTGAAATGCGAACTTGCCATGCGTTTGCTGCTTAATCGATCCCGTGAAATCTCCGGAACGGAAAATCAATGGACATCTTTGAAAACATGGGCGGCAAAGATGCGAAGGTCGCGAAGGCTGATTTGGTCATAAAAACCGATATGATCGTTACACCCGTTACAATCGGAACCTCAAGTTCACCCGCAATAGCGTACCGAAGTCGGCCATGATGGCCTTACGGTGTACGTTTGCGAACCTGAGCTCCGGTCGCTTTATCAGTCCTTCAATTATTGAGATAGCTTCATGGAGAAACTCTTTGCCGGCATCGACCTAGGCACGATGCACAGTGTCGTCGCCGCATCCAATGGAATGCGACGAGTGATCCCGACTGAGATTGGCTGGGCAAAGGACCCCATCGCCGCTGAGAGGCTTGGTGCTGGACCGTTGTTTGGGGACGCTTTAGAAAAAAATCGCCTTGCCCTGCGGACGATGAGGCCCTTGCAGAAGGGGGTTTTAAAGTCTGACTATGCAAACGATTCGACTGAAAGTGAAGAGGCTATCGCCGAACGAATTGACGCGACGGGCCACATACTTGGTTACGCGCTGCAATCCGTTGGTGGTAGCGACTCGCTATCGGTCCGAGGTGTTCTCGGTATTCCAGCGATCAGCAGTCGTCGTTGTATCAATACCCTGTTGAGTGTTGCCCAGCAATGGATGGACACGGTGGTACTGGTGCCTGAACCGTTCGCTGTTGGCTATAGCCTGGGCCTTTCAGATCCGGCATTGATTATTGACATTGGCGCAGGGACGACCGACGTGTGTCATTACTATGGCGCCTTGCCGAGTGAACATGATCAAACCACTGTTCATTTCGGCGGCGATCATGTAGACGAGTTGATTTACCAGCACTTATTGGCGGACAATCCAGGGATTTCAATTTCGTTGCGTACGGTAAGGAACTTGAAAGAGAAGTTGGGTGGATTGGATGGTTCGTCAGCGCCAATCATCATCCGCGTCCCGGTTGGTAATAAGCTGGCGAAGGAAATCGATGTAACGGTTACTTTAAAGGCGGCATTGGGGAAACTGGCCGAGGCCGTATTTAGTGGGATATGCGAAGTCCTTTCCGCAATTCCGCCGGAGCATCATGGCGCGGCTTTGTCGAACGTTATT
>DNWZ01000016.1:0-2818 GCA_003506095.1 Planctomycetaceae bacterium
ACGCCGAAACCCACATGCCCGACCCGGACCAACTTTCATAGCATCGCGCCAAGTGCTTGGAATCGATTCGCCTTAGAGGCTGTCTTTTTGTATAATATTCCTCTGCGGTCGGCATTCGGTCCTTCCTGCGATGCTTTCAGTCGCATCGCCCGCAGTTCTTCTAAAACGATCAGCCAGCCTCTTAGTCCCACTCTGTATCGTTGCGACATGTATTCCTCTGTTTTTTTCCAGTGCCGTAAAAGGCTCGCTTGGTTTGCGGTCGCGTTCGGGTGTTTCGCAGCAAGCCATGCCACGATTCATGCGGCCAATCCTTCGTCCCACTCCGGCTCCATCGCTCCCGAAGCTTCCAGGAAGTTTTTGCAGACGAAGTGTTACGATTGTCACATCGGTAAAGACGCCGACGCGGGGCTCGATCTGAGCAAGTTGGCTGAGCCGCCCGTGTCGCACGGTGCTTCCGGATCGGTTCCCGACGTTTGGGTGCGCATTTTCGATCGTGTTCAATCGGGCGAAATGCCGCCCGATCAAGGTGCAGTCTCCAAAAAGGAGGTCGATCAATTCGTTGTTACGACAGGTCGTTGGATTCGCGATCAACAACTCGGCGAAGCAAAGACGCTGGGGCGTGTTCGTGGTCGACGATTGACCAACCTTCAGCTCGAACGCACACTGCATGACTTGTTGGGAGTTGACATTCCGCTTGCCTCTGGATTCTCTGATGAACAGCATGTCGGCGGATTCACAAGCGTCGCCGAAGGCCAATCGATGTCGCACTTCCAAATCGAACAACATCTGCGAGCGGTCGATGCAGCGTTGGACGAAGCGTTTCGACGCATGACAACTCCGGCGGACAACTCCGACGAAACGTTTTCGCCAAAAGATATCTGCAAGCGTCGTCCCGGCCAGCGGAATCGCGAGCCTGAAATGCGAGATGGTTTGGCGTCGGTTTGGTCCAGCAAACTAATCTTCTATGGCCGTATGGCGGTGACCACGGCGCAGAAAGATGGCTGGTATCGATTCACAATCAAGGCGTCGTCAATCAAACAACCCAAGGATCACGGTGTCTGGTGCAGTGTTCGGACTGGGCCATGTGTATCGAGTGCTCCTCTTTTAGAAACGATCGGCGGATTCGAAGCGACCCAAACACCCGGCGAGTGGACGTTTGAAGGTTGGTTGCCCGAAGGACATATGCTGGAAGTTCGGCCCGCCGATGCGACGCTCGGTTCGGCAAGATTCGAAGGTGGTCAAGTCGGTGCCGGGGAAGGCGAACCGCAAGATGTTCCCGGTGTCGCGATCCACTGGGTGCGAATGCAGCGAATCCATCGTGGGCCGGATGATGAAGAGATTAAGCAACTGTTGTTCGGTGACTTGCCCGTTCGCGTCGAGGAAAAACGTAAATGGAGCGTTCAGAGTAGCGATCCGAAATCCGACTCCGCACGTTTGATGTCAGACTTTGCCAGACGCGCATTTCGGCGTCCCGTCGCGGCCGACGAAATCAAACCTTATATCGACGCAGTGCATCAATCGCTTGACGAGAACGCCTCATTCGGTGACGCGATTCGTGGTGGTTACCGAGCGCTCTTGTGTTCACCCCGATTCTTATACTTCACCGAAACCCCCGGAGTTTTGGATGACCATGCCATCGCGACGCGGTTGAGCTATTTCTTATGGAACCGGATGCCCGATCAAACGTTGATGAACTTAGCCGATGCCGGCAAGTTGCGTTCCGTCGAAGTGATTCGCCAACAAGTTCGTCGGATGCTAGCCGATCCACGTGGCCGCGACTTTGTGGTCGACTTCGCGGCGCAGTGGCTTGATCTTCGTGACATCGACTTTACCGAACCCGACCCCAAAACTTACCGTGACTTCGATCCGATGGTACAGCAGTCAATGCTGCAAGAGACGCATCAATACTTGCAAAAAATGCTCGATGAGGATCTCGGTGTTAGCTACTTGGTCGATTCTGATTTTGCCATGTTGAACAGTCGGTTGGCAAGGTTTTATGAAATTCCCAATGTGGTTGGTGGTCAGATTCGCCCGGTGACATTAAAGGACGATGATCGTCGTGGCGGTTTGTTGACTCAAGGGTCGATTCTGAAAGTGACGGCCAATGGGACCACGACCTCGCCAGTGATTCGCGGCGTTTGGATTTCCGAGCGAATCTTAGGAGAGCACATTGCACCGCCGCCTCAAAATGTACCGGCGATCGAGCCGGATATCCGTGGTGCGACGACGATCCGCGAACAATTGAGCAAGCATACGGCCAATGCAGAGTGTGCCGTTTGTCATGTCAAGATCGACCCGCCGGGTTTCGCGCTGGAAAACTATGACCCGTCGGGCAAGTGGCGAGATATTTACAAGATTGCCGGTGGCAAGAAGTCGAAGTTAAAGGTTGACCCGAGCAATCGAATGCCCAGCGGCGAATCGTTTGGCAATATCGACGAGTTCAAGCAGATCGTGCTCAAGCGTCCCGACAAGCTGGCACGCGGTTTGGCCGAGAAATTAGTCACTTATGGAACCGGAGCGACGATTCGATTTGCGGATCGACAAGCGATTGATCAGATTGTCCAGCAAACTTCAGCGAATGATTATGGTTTTCGATCGATTATCGAAGCGGTCGCAACCAATATCCTGTTTGTTTCCAAATAGAAGAAAGTAGTCTTATGGATTCGCTCAACGGCAAATTCCTCAGTCACCAACTCGATCGCCGCACGGTCCTTCAAGGAGCGGGCGTTACGATGGCGTTGCCCTGGCTGTCCGCAATGCAGAAAGCGGTTGCGTCGAGTACGTCAGAATCGCCGCCCCAGCGATTCGTCGCGATGAC
>DNWZ01000016.1:2855-3083 GCA_003506095.1 Planctomycetaceae bacterium
ACTGGTCGCCGATAACCTCAATCCGACGGAAGCGGGACGCAGCTATAAGCCGAGTCGATACCTAAAGAAGATCGACGACCTGCGAGATTCTTATACTGTGATATCCGGCACGTCTCACCCCGGCGTCACTGGTGGTCACCGTGCTGAAGCGAGCCTTTTAACTGCGAACCCGGTGGGTAGTTCGGGCAAAGCGAAGAACACGATTTCGGTTGAACAGTTGATGGCCAA
>DNWZ01000762.1 GCA_003506095.1 Planctomycetaceae bacterium
TCGTCTCTGCCATCGCTTGAGCCATGTTAGTCTCAGGATGGAAGTACAGCTTCATCAACGCCGTCCCCTGAACGTTGCGCGACTCGACGTGATGAATGCCACTGATATACAGGAAGTGATATTCGTAATAGTTCGTCAAAAAGCCTTCCATCTGCGCAGGGTCCATCCCGCCGTAGGGCTGGCACACATAGATCACTGGAAGATTCAGCTTCGGAAAGATGTCGACTTCCATCCCCTTAGGCAAACCAGCTGGATAGGGCCATTTGTAGTGCTGGAATACCGACGGACCAACCGCCAGGAAACAGCCAAGTGCGAGACTGAGAACGAGAACCATAACGGTCGCAGGGCGACGCATGGCGGAAAGTATGAGTTGCATGCAGTATGGAGTCCGATTTAGTCCGCGAACAACGGGATGGGGAGCTTGCCGCCCCAGCCGATTCCGATTCGCTAGGCGGCAAGGTTTGCCAAAAAGGAATCTCCATCTTAATCGCTGCATCGATCAGCCACTAAGGCCGGACGATTAGAAGTTGCTAATCATTCGCTTCAGCCGCTATTAGCGGCCCCATCGTTTGTCGAAACACATCTAGTAAAGACGCTACAAACGGATGTGAATCCCAAAGCCGGGGAATCTGAGGAATAACGAAATGAAGCGAAACCTTAAACTCTGGATTGGGGCAGTGACTGGTTCGATGGTATTCGCCGGTTGTGCCACCACTCAGCCAGTCACTAAGTCGTCTTCCGTTAGCACGACACCTTCAGCAGTTGGCGCGACCGCCATAAAGCCGTCGGAGGTAAATGCCATCCATCCGGTATCCCACGTTACGCCTGCACAGACCACGGCAAACGAACCAAGTCTAGAAACGCGAGCAATCGTATCGACCGACACGATGACACCGACACCGGTAGTCGCCGTAGCATCAAATGTACAGTTCCAACCTATCGAGCAAACGACTTTGCCGGAGATCTCTGGCGATCAGGCGTCTGCGCCGCCAGTCCCAATCAACCTGCCGACAGCTCTGGCTATGATCGGCGGACAACATCCAGTCGTCGGCTTTGCTCGCTGGCGAGTACAAGAAGCATACGCACAGCTCGACCGAGCCAAGGTCATGTGGCTGCCGAGTATTCAGTCAGGCTTCAACTATCGCCGTCGTGATGGCAACTACCAAGATGTGCAAGGTGCGATCGTCGATGTGAATCTCAATTCATTCAATTACGGTCTTGGCGCAGGAGCAGTCGGTGCGGGATCGCCAACTCGTCCTGGCGTCGTGGCTCAATTCCACTTGGCCGACGCAATCTTTTTGCCCAAGGCTGCGGAAATGACAGCCTGGGCTCGCGGACATGCTGCTACTGCGACGCTCAATCAGCAACTACTCAATAGCGGAATCGCATACATCGACCTGTTGGAGGCCTATCAGGATCAAGAGATCATCGCCGAAGCAGTTAAGCGAACGTCCGATCTTGCCACGCTTACAGCTAACTTTGCCGATGCCGGCGAAGGACTGCAATCCGATTCGGATCGCACCGCCACAGAGCTCGCTTTACTTCAAACACGTCAGCTTGCGATCAAAGAACGGCAACTAGTCGCATCGACGCGATTAGCACGAGTGCTGAGTATCCCCATGTCTTCAACCCTATTGCCGCAGGATGCCGTAGCCGTTCCACTCGATATGCTTCCGCAAGCTTCTGATGAGCCCACGCTCATTGCAACTGGATTATCGACCCGGCCCGAATTGAAAGAGTCTCAAGCGCTGGTCGCTGCCGCCTGTGAAGCCTTCAAACGCGAGAAGTATGCTCCGTTCGTTCCTAGCGTTCTTCTCGGCTTCAGCACGACCAGCTTCGGTGGCGGTCTCGGGAGCAGTGCAGACAATTTTGGTGGACGCTATGACGTCGATGCCATGATGGTTTGGGAGATGCGCAATCTTGGTTTTGGCGAAGGTGCAGCTCGACGCGAGCGAAACTCCCAAGTTCAACAAGCAAATTTTGTTAAACTGCGAATCATGGATCAAGTCGCTCAAGAAGTGGCCGAGGCCAACGCTCAAGTCGGCATTCGCAGGCAGCAAGTCGAAATGGCGCAAACGGCCATTGGGCGTGCACAAGACTCTTACCAGCGGAACATCGATCGCATTCGAGATGGCCAAGGGCTGCCGATCGAAGCACTGCAAGCGATTCAGGCCCTTGAGACCGCACAGCGAGCTTACATGCGGGCCGTCGTCGACTACAACCGTGCTCAGTTGCAGCTGCAATGGGCGCTGGGCTGGCCAATCAGTTCATCCAGTGTACCAATGGAACCATCTCGTACGGAGTGAATTATTCGTTGGGCAGGATGACGCGAAAGTGCGTTCCCTTACCGAGTTCACTTTCAACCTCGCATCGTCCACCGTGATTGGTGATGATGCGACGGACAATACTAAGCCCCAGCCCTGAGCCCTGAGTGGATGACTCATTGCCACTAGATGCATGTGCTCCATACTCGCTTTCACCTCGAAAGAACCGTTCGTAGATGCGTGGCAAGTGCTCGGTCGCGATTCCTCTTCCTGAATCTCGCACGCTAACGAATGTGTTGTGACCATCTCCCCTCGTTTCGATTTCAACGATTCCCTCTTGGACATTGAATTTAATCGCATTGTCAATCAGATTGTGAAAGACCTGCCGCAAGGACTCATGATCACCCTTTGCAGAAATGGGTTCCTCGCCGGTAACCAGTCGAATCTTAACTTGAGCACTATTCGC
>DNWZ01000143.1 GCA_003506095.1 Planctomycetaceae bacterium
TCGATCGCTGGCGACAGCTCAAGGCCGATCAAAAGGAACTCGACCGCAAGTCGCGTGCCCTGGAAGTCGAAGCCAAAGCGATCGAGGCATCGGCCAAGGCCGATCTAACCGCCAGCGGAAAAGATCACATCAATCGCGGTGGCTATCGCATTGCATGGGTCGAAGGCCGGGCGTCGATCGCCTGGAAAAACGAATTTGTCGAAAAGCTCGGTGCCGAAGCGGCCGCCGAAATCGCCGCCAAAGCTCCGGTCAAAAAGTCGATGCTGATCACTCCGCCTGCGGAAGGTTAATCGTTCGATGTCGATCGACCTGTTCACAGCCGGATCGCGATGGATGAACGCCCAACTGGTCGCTCATGCTTCGCGTGAAATCCTGATCAACGATCGACTGCGAAACCCGACACTGGTGATCGACACGGTCGCCACGATCGGCAAGACAGAGTTTGAAGAAGTCGAACGCGATGGAGTGCTGACGACTCACACTAGCCGCGACTTCATCGTATCGGCCGATTCGCTGGTCGATGATGACGGAGTCGCGATCGTCCCGCAACGTGGTTGGATCATCACCGATCCGCACAACGATCATCGTTATGAGGTTCACGCCCCAGCGGGCCAGAAACCTTATCGACGATCGGACACCGATCACCAACGCATCCGCATTCACACGCGTGATCTTGACGACGAATGAACCCATCGATCGACATCGCAATCGCCGACGCCGTTGTCGCGGTGCTGACCGCTCAAGCGGCCGAGCTGCCCGACGACACGATTGTCGAGCGGAAGCTGTTGCCGATCTACAAACCTCGTGACCTGGAAACGCCACGCATTGCAGTCGCCCCACGATTGCAAAGCCGAGAGCCGAAGTCGCGTGCATCGACTGACCGACAACACGTCATCCAGATCGCTCCGCATTGGCAATTGACGCCCAGCGAAACGGAAGAACAAGCCGAATCGTTTCTCGAACTGATGCAAACGATCGCCGACGTGATCGAAGTCGCAAGCCGATCGCAATTGTTCGCTGGTGCGACTTACCTGCGAATGACGTCCGAACCCTTATATGACAGCGACCTCATCGCCTCGCAGAATGTTCTCCGAGGCGTCTGGACGCTGACATTCAAACAACTCGCATCCGCTACGCTTCCCTCATAGGTAAATCATGAGCAATCCGATCATCGGAAAAGACTGCCAACTCGTATACGATGAAATCGCCGATTGGGCTGCGCCAACCTGGGTGCCGATTCCCAACGCCGTTGACGTCTCACAGCCTGGCATCACCAAGAACATGGTCGATCTGCCAAGCCGTGGAACCGCTGGCTGGAACCCCAAGGGCGCTGGACTAAAATCGATGGATTTGACGTTTGGTTATCTCTACCACAGCGGAACCGACGCGATTTTCGCAGCATTGCGTGACGCGTTTTTGCAAGACACGGTGTTAGCGTTTGCGGTTTTGGATGGTCCTGGTGGAGGAATCGTCGGGCGAACCGTCCAGGGCTTTAAGTTCCCTGGGATCGTCAGCGAGTTTCCGATCAGCGAAGAACTCGAAGACGGCCGCCGGATCGAGATCAAGGTCGACTTCGCACGTCACGTACTCGCTGGCACTCTGCTGTTGCCGACCTGGGTCAGCATCGCCGCGTTGACATAATCGACGCCTAGCAGGCTGAAAATCTCATAACTTAGAACCAAAATCAGAACCCGCGATGAACGATAAAGCTGCGATTGTCGAATACTTGGCCGAACGTCTCAATGGCGACGCGTCCGAGTGCACTCACATGCAGGTACCCACATCATGGCTGCGGGTTCTGATTGATCTACCCGAGCCGCCCCAGGCCGAAGAATTACCCAGCGAACCACAGCCGGGCGAACCTGAACCTGAACCCACTCCACCGCCCGCGCCAAAGCGTAGGCGGAAAAACAACCAAACCGATTCCGCAGCCTCATGAGTCACTTTACTGACACCGAGAACCGACGTTGGAATCTTTCAATCAACGTTGGTACCGTCAAACGCGTTCGCGAATTGACGAACATCGATTTGCTGGCGATCCTCGATCGACCACAAATGCTGAACGATCTGGCTGGCGATCCTGTGCGTTTCGTCGACGTGTTGTTTGTCATCATCAAACCGCAAGCCGATTCGCTGGACGTCTCCGACGAACAATTCGGCGAAGCGCTCGACGGATCGGCGATTGAATCGGCAACCGACGCGTTTCTTGAGGCGTTGGTCGATTTTTTCCCCGGTGCCCGGAAAGCGACGCTTCAGAAGGTGCTCAGCCGGGCGAAAGAAACCAACGCAAAAGCCGAAGCGAAGCTGAACCAGGCGCTGAGCGATGGGACGATCGACCAGGCGATCACGGACGCTCTAAACACTGGGCTACGATCTGGCAATTAGCCGGTCGACTCCGTATCGATCCGCATTCGTTAAACCTTGATGAATTGCTGCAGATGGCCAATGCACACGCCACCGAGGCGTGGGATCACACTGCGGCAATCTTGGCGCTGACCTTCAACGTCAATCGCGGTCCGAAGTCAAAATCCGTCAGCGCTGCCGATTTTCATCCTTATCGGCAACGCAAACGGCCAAAGATGACGGTCGAAACTTTGCACGCGATGAAAGGTATGTTCGAACCCGAAAAGCCAGAGGTATCGAAATGATCACCTATAAGGTTCGGGCTTCGCAGTTTGAACGGGTAAAACTTCACGAAGCGATTGAAAAGTCGCTGAAGACGGGCCTGATGCGTGCCGGTGCGTTGGTCCGCCTCGCTGCGCGAGGATCGATTAAGCCAGCCCCCAAACGCCAAAAGGCTCGCAACCTAAAGGGGCGGCATAAATCGCGACCTCGACAAATTGTCAGCCGACCGGGCCAGCCGCCGCGAATGCACACTTCGGGCAATCGCAATCTAAAGCTGATCCTGTTCGCTTGGGACGATCGTTCTAAATCGGTGGTCGTTGGGCCGATGCTGTTCAAGACGACATCGGGCGTGAAGGTGACTGAGGTGTTGGAGCACGGTGGCCGCACGGTGATCCGTGACAAACGACGTAAGCGGTCGGTGCGAATCGCTGCGCGGCCTTTCATGCGTCCGGCGCTAGCGTCCGAGGCTCCGAAGTTTCCCAACCTATTCGCCAACAGCGTGAAGTGAGCCCCTGATGAGTGCTGCAGGTATTCGAGCCGGTCAAGCGTTTGTCGAAATGGTCGGCATCGACAAAGCGTCCGAGGTGATCGACGCGGTCGAAGCGAAGTTCTCGCGATTCGCTCAAGGTGTGCAATCGACCGGTGCGCAGTTATCGGCGATGGGCGTGGCGTTCGTTGCACCGCTAGCCGGTGCAGTGACTCGATTCGGACAGTTTGACAATGCGATGCGAGCCGCTGGGGCCGTTGCTGGTGCGACCGCCGACGAACTGCGGGCGATGACCGAAACGGCTGAGCATCTTGGCCGAACCACTTCGTTCACCGCGACTCAAGTCGGCAACCTCATGAGCGAACTGGGCCGCGGCGGATTCAGCCCATCGCAAATCAACGAAATGACTGCGTCCGTGTTGGCGTTGTCACGTGCGACCGGTACCGATGCGAATGCGTCGGCCCAGATCATAGTCGAAAGCATCAATCAATTCGGATTGGCGGCCGCTGATGGCGCTCGCGTCGCGGATGTTCTGACCCTGGCGGCCAACGCGACCAACGTGTCGGTTTATGACCTGGGCGAATCGCTGAAGTACGCTGGCCCGATCGCCGCCGACTTGGGAATGTCGCTCGAGGAAACTGTCGCGATCCTCGGGCAACTCGGTAACGCTGGGATCAAAGGATCCGAGGCCGGTACCGCTCTGCGTCGCCTCGGGGCGATCAGCGCGGCAACGGGCCAAGAGCTGAACGACATTTTTGGAATCAGCAATACGGACACCGAAGGCAACTTGAAGAAGATGCCTCAATTGCTCGATGAAATCGCTGATGCGACTACCGACTGGCCAATCGCCGAACGTGTGGCCGCGTTTGAAAAGGCGTTCGGTTTGCTGGGCATGACATCGGCCAGCGTGATCGGCAAGGCGGGCATTGCGACGCAGGAATTGACCGGCCGGTTGAACGAAGCCGCCGGTACCGCAGCAAACACACAAGCCGCGATGGAAGCCGGGATCGGTGGTGCGTTCAACTTCCTGATTTCGGCCGCTGATGGCGTGTTCCTGGCGATCGGTAAAGCGGTCGACGGTGCGGTTCAACCGATGATGCGAGCGTTTGCGACGATTCTTGGCGATGTTGCCACCTTCATCGAAAAGAACAAAGAGCTGGTGGTCGTTTTCGGTACCATTGGTGTCGCTGTCCTGACGGCCGGGAGTGCGTTCTTAGTATTTGGTTCCGCCGTCAAAGTCGCTGCGTTTGGCGTGATGGGGTTGTCGATCACCGCTTCGATTTTGTTGGCAATTGCCAAAGCTGCTTTCGCGGCCGCCGGTGCTATGGTGGCACTCTCAGGTATTGCCCGGTTGGTGTCGTTGTCGTTTGGTGTTCTGGCGATCGCGACACGTGGCGTCAGTTTCGCCTGGGGATCGACCATTGCCGCATTCAAGACTGGCCAACTGGCATTGCTGGCGCTACGGGCCGCGTTGTTCGGTACCAGCGGCGCAGCGGTAGCGTTGGGCGGAGCGACGTCGGTGCTGTCGGTTGCATCGGCGACAATGCCAATTGCGGCCGCTGTCGCATCGGCCGCCTATTCGGTGCTCGGTGCGGTGCTCAGTGCTCTGATGGCACCAACGTCACTGTTGACCGCAATGGGCGGCATTCTCGGAAGCGTTTGGGCGGCCGCTGGGGCAATCGTCACCGCAACTTGGTCGGCCGTCATCGCGCCGCTGTTGCCGTTCATCGCCGCCGCCGCTGCCGTCGTCACCGTAATCGGAGGTGTGATTGCAATCTTGGCCGTTGCTGCAGCTCGGGCCGGTATGTTTTCGTCGGCCTGGTCCGGAGCGATGCGGATTCTTGGCGAGTTTGTAGCGATCGTCAAAACGACGTTTGGCGGGATTATGGCCGCGTTGCAAGGTGGCCAGTATGTGGCCGCCGTCAAGATTCTATGGGCCGGTATCAAGGCCGCGTTTTGGACTGGCGTTTCAGAAGCGTTTGATACGTTCTCATACCTCTTCACCAATTCGATCAGTGCAACACTCAATTTCGGCAAGCAACTGTTGTTGGTGATTTGGGACATTGTTAAATCGATTCCTACGATCTTTATGTCACTGTTGACGGGTGGAATGTCGATCGCCGACATCATCGCGTCAGCGTTCACGGGTGTATTGTCGGGTGCGATGGGCGGCATTAAGACCGCCGCCGCGGACAGTCGCCAAGAACTCGATTCACTGATCGCCCAGACAAAGCAGGCCGCCAAAGAAGCGGATGAATTAAAGCGTCTGCAGGATGAAATTGACGCCGAAAAAGAGGCCGGTGGCCAGAAAGCCGACGCCCCTGCGACGCCTGCGGTAGCTGCAAAACAGGCCGAACTCGACAAGCTGAAGGCTGATCGCGCAGCGGCCGAACAACAGGCCGAAAACGACAAAGCGATTCGCGAACGCATCGCCGCGTTGAACGATGAAGCCCAAGCGATGCGATTGGGTGAAGATGCGGCCGAACGTCTCAAGATGGCTCAACAGGGCGCGACCGCCGCACAATTGGCCGCCTATGATGCTGCGATCGCAAGCCGCGAAGCCGCCGAAGTGCAATCTGCGGTCGATGATCGTATCGCCTCATTGCAAGATGAGGCGATGGAAATGCGACTGGGCGCCGATGCTGCTGAGCGTTACCGATTGCAATTGATGGGTGCCACGGCCGCACAGCTCGACGCTCTGAAACTTGCTCAGCAACAAGCCGCCGCCGCCAAGAAGCAAGGCGAATTGCAATCTGCTGGCCAAGCAATGACTGATGCCATGAAGACGCCGCTGGAAAACTTCCGCGACGAAATGGCCCGGATCAAAGAACTGGAATCGGCCGGCGCGATCGATGGCGAAACCGGCCGCCGAGCCCGCGCCAAGGCCAAAGACAGTTTCGCCGGTGAAGCGGATACCGCCGAGAAGCGGATGAAGATGTTTCGCGATGAACAGGCTCGCATTCAACAACTGGTCGCCCAGGGGCGGCTAAGCGTCGAAGCCGCTCAGGGACAAATGTCGGCGATTAGCGCCCTGCTGCAGGAAGCGAAGAACCGGGCCGGTGCTGCTGGCGAGCAAATGAAACAGATCGCCACCAGTGGAACCTTTGACGGATTCTCATTGATGCGCGGAGCCGGAAACCAAGGCGACACGCAAAAGAAGATTCTCACCGTCAACGAACGCCAGTTGGAAGAAAACAAACGGATGCGGCGAGCGCTCGAACGCGAACGTGCTGCGACTTTCCAATAGTCCTATTTGAGTCATATTTTCGTCATGACAATCGAAGTTTTCGAAATGCTCGGCACCAGGCACCGACTCAATCGTGCCGGTACCGACACGTCGCTCGAATCACGCTATTGGATTCGCGGTACCGACGATCGCGATGCGGCAATCAACGCACTGTTTGCGAACATCAACCTGACGCCCAGCGTGATCAACGGTACCGAGATCGTGATCCCCGATTCGCTCGACATCGAGGAAGTCACCGATGAACAGTGGGAAGCTTCGATCACGTTCGTCTCTCCCGATGCCGCTCGAATCTCAGGCCCGCGCCAGCCCAAACGAATTGGCGAAGCGACATTCAGTTTTGACGGCACCGGCGGAACGACCACGATCACGCAGGCCTATGCACAAACCAAATACGGAACAAACGCCCCCGAGCATGGAAACGCAATCAATGTGGTCGACGGCCTGGCCGAAGGTGTTGAAATCTCTGTCCCAGCACTGGCTTTCAACATTCAACAGAAGTTCGACGGGTCAACGATCACTCTGCCGTGGCTACGTAGCATTGTGCTGGCGACCGGATGCGTGAATCAGGATATTTTCCTGGGGTTCGCGCCTGGTGAAGTGTTGTTTATGGGACCGACCGGATCGCAGCCGTTCGCGTTCTTTTCTGATGGCCAAGTGCAATTCGCGGAACGGGAAATGGAGTTCCGTTTTGCGGTCAGCCCAAACCTTACCGGCCTGACGATCGACGGAATCGCCGTGCCGGAAAAACCTGGTCACGATTACCTCTGGCGTCATCGCGTCCGCAAAACCGACACGTCGACACCGCCCCGAGGCATCACCGAAAAGACGGTCGGGGTGTATGTGTCGCAGGTTTATCGCCGCATTCCATTCGCGACGCTCGGGATCGCCAACCCAGCCGTTTCGTTCCCAGTCTCATAACTTATGAACTTCCAAAAAGTATCACCGGGACAAGAGATCGTTTTTCGCGCCAATGAGTGGAACGCGATGCTGGGGGCCGGCGCGGCCTGGCTGAACGGATTGTTGACCGTCAACGCCAAAGTGGGCAGACGACGCGAAGGTATTATTCAGATCAAGAACGGTACCGCCAACGCGATACCGCCGTATCGAGCATTGGCACTCGATGAACCGTTGCTCGGGCAAGACGTTGATGCTTTTCAGGATGAGTTCGCATTCAATGGCGTGACGCCGGATCCAGAGAACGAGCCGACGCATCGCAGCCGGGTGGCGATCCTACTTGCCCCGGCCGCCGCGGGCGACATTGTGCCGGCACTGATCCGCGGACAGATTGTTTTGCCGATCCGAGTGTATGACGTCGCACACAATCGAGCCCGAGTGATCGCAGACGGCACGCTGCAGAGTTGCACTTTCGGGCCGGTCCGAATCTTGGGTGTTCAAGAAACCGGCGAAAACAAGCTCTGTTTGTGCGATGTCGACGGCTTTGATGGTGGCCACACGCTGATCAAGGTTCCGTCTGGTGGAATCACAGCCGGCACGTATGCCGCCCCCGAGGAAACGCTCTGCCGCATTGCTTGGCCACATGCCGACACCGGAGCGGCAACCGATCACCCCAGCGAAACCGATCACCGCGTAAACGTCTTCAACTACGGCCCCGAGATCGCCCACAGCGATGGCAAGTACATTCACGCGCGAATCATGGCCGGCCGGATCATCCCAGACATCGAATACTGTTCGGAGGATTGATCATGGGCAATACATTATCTCCGGGGTGTTGCTGTGCCGCTTGCGACATTTTTCGGTGCGACTTCGACCTGCGTTACATCTTGCCGACGATTCCGGAGGATACGAGCGATTGGATAAACGTTTTCGACATAATTAGCACAGGCGTTGACGGAACTAATAGGCTTTTTGAAATCTCGCCAGGCTTTCCCGGTGAGGGGCTGATTTTTCGACAGCAAATTAGCGTTTCCCCTTTCCCGCCCAATCCAGTGTTTCCAAAGGGCCGCCAGCGAACGATTCCTGTTTATCAGTCGCATCCTGATGTAGCACCATTCGCCGCTTTCCCAAACTTCGCCACGCTTGGAGCCTCGTTTCATTATGAAATTCGTAATCCGATCACAGCAATAACGCCGGGGTTTTATCGAATCACGGGGAGCGGAATCTTCGGGCCAACCAACCAACCGAATCTTGCTGCTGTCATCGAGCCACGCTGGCCTACATACTGGCGGAACCACTTTTCTTTGCATGATGAAAACGGCGAGGTTGATTTACCCGTAGATCGTTTTCCGTTCGTTTTGCGACCAGGCGAATACCTTCGTTCGCTACGCAAACTGCCTGCAAACTGGGTCGCAGTCAACGCGATTCGCGCGTTCCATCAGCAGTGGGCGAACGGCCCGATAGACTCCCAAACAATTGTGCGGTTCGAGTCAGACGACGAAACCGTAATCGGAATGCGGAATACGTTGGAAACCGTCAGCAACACTCGAAGACACGTTCCAATCTTGGAAATCGGAAACAACGATTCGCCGATCGTTGTGCGTCCAAGGTTCGTGAGCAGTGCGTTGTCTCCGCTCCGCTATGGCTATTGGTGGCTATTCCGGGACCGCTCGGTTGATCTGTCGGAATCGTTCGACGCGACAGAGTTTTCGGATGATTTTCAGTCGAGTGTCGGAGCCGGTAACATTGCATTCGGCCCGTCGTTGGTTCCAACTAACGAGAGATCGCGAGGTGTGGTGAATGTTGCGCTCGAGAATGCCGCCAGTCGCGTCGTACTCGCTGTTGCGAACAATGAACAACGGCTCGGAACAATCACAGCGGGTCGAATGCTGGCTGAACCTGCCGAAGATCCAAAAGTCAACAAGAACTGTGAACCACGGCACGTCTGCCCGATCATTTATCCGCACTCGCATGTCAAATGGCAGGTCGATGAATTAACCATCCCCGGACTGGCAGTCCCGGAACCAAGCAGCTACACGTCTGTTGAGTGCAATCGCGAATGCGATCTTTCGCCGGTCTTCGAACTGCGTCCAACTGGCTCTTTTGAGTTTCCGACGCGACGACTCGGACCCGATTTTTATGTGCGTGATGAAACACGAACACCGCGAAACTTGTCTTTATCCGTCGGGCCACTGCTTGCCGGTGTCGGGTATTACAGAGATGCGATCAGCGAAGTCGGAAAGGCACAGATTTCCGGCGGTAAAGTCAGGGTGTTGATCGACCGTCCCGCCGCGACCGCCCCGAAAATTCAGGTTCGCGTTTGGTTGGATTTGCAATACCCTACCAGTTTTCTTCCCGACGACCTGCTTGGAGTGCCTGGCCCATGGGGAGGGAACTGGGGTGATGCGTTCGGCAATCCACTTTTTGACTTTGCAGCCAGCGGGCCAAAGCTGCTACTGACAAGTCAATTCGGCGACAACTTTGTTGTAGACCCTACATTGCCAAACCCTAATCCGACGGAGGTCGAATACGGATGGAGTCTACTAGAGGGATTCGAGTTTGGGCTGGTTTTGTCGACCAGGTTGCTGATGTTTTGGGAACGACTGCTCGATCCGTGGGACGGCCCGCTGCCTGAGATCGAACTAACCGGCGCTGATTACGATTTCGAGACTCCGGTACCGATCCATCCTGGCGTAATCGGCACACACACGCAGTCGCAGATTATCAAGGTACTAACATCATCGGCGCAATCGATTACCGGTTACGACAGCGCGAGTCCGCCTAGGCCGCTTATCACCACCACGGCGACCTTTGAAGAGATTGACCTGGCGAACCTTGTGCTGCGGCTTAGTCCTGGGGCTTAGGCTTTCGTGCGCGTTTTGATCGCCGCCGTGATCTATAACCAAAAGTTTCGTTGTAGATGGCACGCGTGCTAATTTCTCCACGTGCGACGCCGGTCGCATTCTGATTGTTCTGTGCGACTCACTACCGCCTCTACGCCGGCCACGCCCGCCTAATCTCTCTGGCCTTCGGACGATCAGCGACCGGCGTTTCTTTCATTCTGGAGCATCAATGCGAAGACTCTACCAAACCTTACCAATGCTTGCGGTGATCCTGATCACGCTCAGCGGTTGCGTCGCGCCTTCAAAGCAACTTGCTGAGCCACGTATCCTGCCACCCATGGCCGCTGCCGAAGTGCCCGTGGCGAATCTGCCGGTCGAACTCCGCCCAATGAACTGGACGGACGCGCGGGGCTCGGGATCATGCGTGAATGCCAGCACGGTGTTCAATTTGCATTGGTCGAACCAACCGCAACTGGCCGATTG
Organism: Planctomycetaceae bacterium; assembly: GCA_003506095.1. GTDB lineage: Bacteria > Planctomycetota > Planctomycetia > Pirellulales > Pirellulaceae > UBA6163. The sequence goes on from DNWZ01000143.1 coordinate 10,580, forward strand.
GTGGCGGCGAAATCATGCCGGCGGGGAAACCTCCACCACAATCCGCCAGCATCACGACAGGCAGAATCTCCGTTACTTCTACACGTTGCGAGCCGACCCCGCGATTCTCGATTGGTGTACCGCGACACGTCGCAGCGCATTGATTTGGTACTACCCATCGCACTGTATCAATTTCTGCGGATTCCACCGCGATGAATCTGGCCGCGAAATGGCCTACCTGTTGGACAACAACCGGCCACGCAATTGGATCAAGGTGGAGCGAGCAAAGTTTATCCGCGAATGGGCTGGCTATGGCGGATTCGCTCTTGCCCTGGCCGCGCCGCCTGTCCCTCCACCGTTGTATGACGCGATCGATCGATCGCGTAGCTAAGCCTCGTTTTCTCAAGTCCGAATCAATCGGAAGGATGTATGTCATGAACCCAAAAGTGTTGGTCGCGATGTTGTGTTTGGTCGGAATGTGCCTGGTCGGTTGCATTCAATCGCCGCCCCAGCCTGAGCCCGCCGTGCAAGTCGATCCGTTCGTTTCACCTGGATCACCAGTCTGTCCGCCCGGCTGTTGCCCATGCCCCGATGGCCGATGCCCGTATCCGCAGAATCAAATCGGTTCCGAGGTTAGTAGCGGTGATGTGAGCACCACGCAGTCGGTCGATGTCAACTCGCTGGCCGCCTCCGAGGTCAAAGGCCAAGACTGTGTGCCGTGTGCGAGACAGCCGATCTATCGCCCCGTTGATCCATCGGTAGTCGCAACCAAGCCGTCGCCAACTGAACAAGCCAAACACGGCGCCTTTCGCTGCGAAATGTGTCAGCAGGCCACCGTCGGAGCGGACTGGGAGGACTTGTGGGCAGACGATGGCACTTCGCTGCATTGCCTATGCAAAGACTGTTTCGCAAAGTCTTCACCTAGCGAGAAAGAAGCCGCGTTAAACGCGTTCATCAATCGCTCGGATCCAGCGATGAAAAACAATCCGTCGATTCGCTCGGCAATCAAATCACTCAGCCAACGCTGATTCACGCTCATCGATCCTGTTCACCCCACGTCAACCTTGAAGTAAACCGATGGCCCCAAAACTCTTGATCGCAATCGCAGCGGCATTGTGCTTTGCGGCCACCGGTATGGCACAATCGCCGCAGCTGCCACCGAACGACTCGGGACAGTATTCGATCGTGATCCTGACGCGTGACGTGCCGTGTCGAGATTGCGAACGCCTGGCCGACGCATTGTCTCACCCAGACGTTGCGTCGATCTTGCGAAGCACGAAGCTGTTCAGTTTCACGCCTCGATCGGCGATTTATCAACTGCGATACGCCGAAACGCTCGCATCGACCGAGGCCCCGACGATCGCGTTGGTCCGCAGTGATGGTGGCGTGATCTACAAGGCCAGCGGCCCAAACATCCCCGAGCCGGTGGAGCTGGCCTACCAGCTGCGTCGCTTCGCGTCGCTCGACCAAGGCCTAATCAAACAGCCCGTGCGAAACACGTCGCTCGGCAACGGTGACGAATACGCAAGCCGGCGGCCGCGGCTTATCCCCGACACTGTCGTCGTTCAGCCGAAAATCGCTCCCACAGTCAACGTCGCAGCCCCAAGCATCGTGTTCATCGTGATCGCTGGGCTGGTCCTGTTAGTTTGCGCTGGCGCGTTGCTGGCGTTCATCCTCCTAGCTCTATTCCTAGCCATTAGGTGATCACGTGTCGCAAATCCAACCCGAAGCCCTTTACGT
>DNWZ01000208.1 GCA_003506095.1 Planctomycetaceae bacterium
GATCAAAGGCGAGCGTTGGTGGTAATCGACGGTCCAGCTTTTCGGATAACTCGCCAGCGATTCGAACCGCCGTTAACGAACTTAAACCGAGCAGCGCCAGTGGTTGATCGGTCAAAATCATTGGCTCCGGAACCTGAGCCAAGATAGCGACACGCGAGAGCAACCAGCGTCGCAAGTCGTCGACCTGGGTGGTTTGTTCGGAGGACAGCAACACGGGTTCCGCAGTCGAAATAGCGTTCGCTGGCGTTGCCGAAATGATCGCGCCATCACGCTGCCGCAGCCAATCGGCCAGCACTTCCAAGTCACCGCTGTCGAACATCTGGGCCGTTTGTCGACGGCGAAGTTTTCCGCTGGTCGTCTTGGGAATTCCGCCGGGGCGAACGAGTATCAAACCATCAAGAGCTAATTGGCTCGATTCCCATAACGCCATCGAAGCTGCTGCGGCAATAGACTGCAGATCGAACGATCGCCACGCGGCGCGTGATACTTCATGAGCGATATAAATCCGCTCGCTGCCGTTTTGGAATGTCGAAAACGCGACCCCGTTTCCTGGTGCCAAATCGACATGACTAGCACCGACAATCGCTTCGATATCTTGAGGATAGTGATTTTCGCCGTTGACGATGATCAAATCTTTGATGCGTCCGGTGACAAACAGTTCGCCACCGTTGATAAAGCCAAGATCGCCNNCGCCCGCGATCCAAATCTCGCCAACCGCCGCGTCCGCAGATTCGCAAAACGTCTTAGGGTCGACGATTCGCACCTGCATCCCCGGGCAATCATCATCGACCAGCGGCCTTCCGCTGCTGACCAAGCGCTGCACCGTCGACGTAACGCCGCCCGATTGCAGGATCGATTCAGCAGTAACAACACGCCCATCACGCAAGGCCAACGGATCCACGGCCAACGACTTCCAAGCTTCACCGGAGCGTGAACCGGTCACCATCAGTGTCGTTTCCGCCATACCAAAGCAAGGGCAAAACGCTGACGACGAAAACGCATACTCTGCGAATGTCGATTCAAACGTTCTCAGAGTCTCATAGCGCAGCGGTTCAGCGCCATTGAACGCGACCTGCCAACGGCTTAAGTCGAGCGTTTGTCGCTCTTGAGGCGTGGTCCGCTGCCAGCAGAGGTCATAAGCAAAGTTGGGCCCGCCGCTGATCGTCGCTCCGTGGTCCGAGATCATCCTCAGCCATCGAATTGGTGATTGCAGAAACGCCAGAGGTGGCATGAACACCAGTTCGCCACCAACCGACAACGGGTGCATCAGATTCCCGACCAGCCCCATGTCATGATACATCGGCAACCAACCCGCCATGACAACGCGATCGGTTTGATGACGAAAGATCGATGCGATCGTACGCTGGTTGTGAATCAGGTTCCCATGCGTGACCGAAACACCTTTGGGTTTACCCGTTGAACCAGACGTGTACTGTAAGAAAGCTAGATCGCCAGGCAGCACATCGACAATTGGCCACTGCGAACCGTCGTTCAGCAATGATTGCGATTCGATTTGTTCGACAGATTGCAATCGGATTGCAGGAAAAGGCTCCCCTTTAACAATCGCACTTGCCAATTCTGCGGTCGAATCATCCGTTCCTAATACAATCGTCGCACCCGAATCGCCAGCGATCCGCGCGAGTGCGGCTAGAGTGCCGCGCCGTCGCGGTGGATAGACCGGAACAGCGACGACATTGGCGTATAAACAACCAAGAAAAGCGGCAACGAAGTCGGTTCCCGGCGGAAAAACCAACATCACACGGTCATGCCGAGCGACGTTTTGTGTTAACCACTGGGCGATCCTGCGACCGCGCAAATCTAATTGCCCGAACGTCAACCGCTCTGTAACCGTATCGCCGTTGCCAAGGTAGGTTAACGCAAACAAATCCGGTGCTGTGCGAGCACGATTGTTGAACAGTTCAGGAAAGCTGGAACCCCAAGGGACATTTGAACCCATCAAAACGAATGTCCCTCCAATTAAAAAAGGTTAACGATGGCTATGGATGGTTTTTATGAATGGCTAGACTTTAAAAACTGCGAAGAAGCTTATTCCACCCCCCCACCACATGCAACCGAAGGCGAACTATTTGAGTAAGGTAATCGTTACGGGTGGTTCTGGCTTTATCGGTCGAAACACTATTCCGGTTTTGATTGAACAGGGGCACGAGGTGATTGCGTGGGCAAGGTCGCCGAAAACTGCGGATTTTTGGCTGCAGCGTGGCGTTCGCGTCGAAACAGGCGACTTGTCGGAGATTTCCGCGTCCAAATATGAAAGAGAATCTGTTTCCACGATCATTCATCTCGCCGCGATTGTCGCCCCGAACTCACCAGCGGAAACTTTCGCCGCGAATGTTGATACAACCGAAAAAATCGTCAGTGGTGTCTCGCGCTGGCAGACTCCGCCACGGTTCTTATTTGTTTCATCCCTAGCCGCATCTGGACCATGCATCGACGAGGCTCCGCGACGGGAAATCGATCCTTGCCAACCGCGTTCGATCTATGGCCAGTCAAAGGCAGCAGCAGAAAAGATGCTGGCAACCTTCGCTGATCGCGTTCCAATATCGATCGCAAGGCCGCCAGGAGTGTTTGGACCTTGGGATCGGAATCTACTTGCGCTGTTTCAAAGCGTCCGCTGGCGGATCAATCTTGTTGGGATATCGCAACGATTTCGATACTCGTTTGTTCACGTTCAAGATCTTGCCGCCGGGTTGATCGCAGTTTTAAAGTCTGGCAAAAACATAATCGCTGATGATAGAAACGCCCAAGGCATCTACTTTCTTGCCGATCCCCAAGGCGTAACCTTTGTCGACCTTGCCAACCTGATCGCAGATTCACTCGGCGTAAAATCACCGCGTCACATCACGGTCCCAGCCCCCATTTGCCATGCCGTCGCAGCCATGTCTCAACTCTATGGCAAAATCCGCAACCAACCGACATACCTCAATCGCGATAAAA
>DNWZ01000713.1:0-2231 GCA_003506095.1 Planctomycetaceae bacterium
TTATCGGCGGGCGAGGCAGTGGCAAGTCCACTCTGTTGGAGGCGCTTAGGCTGGCGATTGCACGCGAAGTGGATATTCGGGAGCTCGGCACGGCACAGGAAAGCGATGTTGTCCGTGCATTCGACCGTTTCCGCACTCCAGGCGGGGTGAGGGGCAACTCGGGCATGGTTAGGCAAGACACAGTACTCGTTGCTACCGTCGAAAAATATGATTCATCGGCAAGTACCAACGAAACTTATTTGTTCACATGGAAGCCCGCCGGATTTAAAGCGCAGCGATTGGATGCAGGAGTCTGGCAAGACACCGGGTTGAGCATCGAGCAGGCCGCGAAGTCTTTTCCGGTCAAGGTGTTCAGCCAAAAGCAGATTTTCGAGTTGGCGGAACGACCTAGTGCCTTGTTGACCTATATCGACCGTGCCCCGGAGGTTGGATTTCAGGCTTGGAAAGAAAGACATGAAGAACTTTGTCGTTCCTTGCGGGAATTGCGTGGCAGGGAGCGTGTGCTGTTGCAATCCGTCGAGAAGAAGGCGGGGCTGGAAACGGAGCTTCGTGAGGTTTCGCGAAAAGCACTGGCCTATCAGCAGTCCAATGTTGCTGGACAGGTCAGGGCTTATCGTGAGAACCAGCAGGCTCAGAAGGCGGTCAACGATTATGTTGAGGCTCTGTTTAGTCCGATTCGTGCACTGGAAGATTCCCTAGATCAACAGAATCCCTACCCGGAGATTCAATTGGGGGACATTGCTTTGCTTGTCCCCGATCCTTCGGCTGTTCAGCAGGGGGCTGTCGCGGTAGCCAATCAGCTGGAAGCCAAGTATCAGGCGGTGCGCCAGATCATTGCCGAAATGCAGCAGCTGGTTGAAGGCTTCCAGAAGAGCCAGCCTGTCACGGAATATCTGCAGGAAACCGAAAGGGCAATCGAGGCATACCGTGAAGAAGTTGCCAAGCTGAGGGATCAGGGCATCGGCACGGCACAGGAAGCCGAGATAGCATTGAAGCGCAAACAAGAGCTGGAAGCAGCTTTGGTGCAGATCGCCGCCCAACAGGCGCAACTGGCGGCATTGAAAAGGCAACTGCTTGCGGCTTATGCACGACTGAAGTTCCATCGCCGTAAGCTGACGCGGTTGCGGCGAAAATTCGTCAATGATGTTCTGGTGTCCAATCCGAACCTGCGCATCACGATTGACGAGCAGGCGGACGTAGATCATTCCAATGACGAATTTCGTTCCATCTTGCGATTGCAGGATGGAACCTTCGTCGAGGATGTCCTTTCGATGGATGATGCGACGGGACAGAGAACCGGCTTACTTGGAAAGCTAGTCGCTGATGGACTGCTTGATCCCACGCACAAGCGTGTTACGAATTTAAAAGCAGCCATTCTTGAACGTAGTAAAGACATTCTCGGTCAAGCCGTGCATGGACGGCTTGTGACTGCCATTGGCAGGCTGAACGCTGATGATGATGACATTTTGTTGGAATGGTTCCCACACGACTTGGTGAAGGTGGAGTTCAGGCGCAATCGGAATGAAAGTTTCCAATCTTTGGAACGCGCTTCCGCAGGCCAAAAAACGTCTTCGATCCTGTCGTTCCTGCTGTCGCACGGTGACGAGCCGTTGCTTCTGGATCAGCCGGAAGACGATCTCGACAATGCCCTGGTTTCCGAATTGGTGGTCGATCAGATTCGCAACAACAAGTCGCGCCGCCAGATCATCGTCGTGACCCACAATCCGAACATCGTAGTCAATGGCGACGCCGAACTGGTGTTGCCAATGGTATTCACCGCAGGACAGATTCAGCAAAACGACGCAGGCGGATTACAGGAGCGCGCTGTGCGTGAGCGCATCTGCAACATCATGGAAGGTGGGCGCGATGCGTTTCGTCAACGCTACAAACGCATTCTTGAAGATCTGGATGCCTCGGTTTAGTCCGAAGAAATATGGCCAACAAGCAAAAACTCGAGCTCACCTGGATCGGCAAGGAAAAGCGGCCGAAACTGGAGCCGCGCATTTTGCTGGAAGACCCGGAAAGGTCATTCCATGCCACTCACCGATTCTCGGACAGTGACATCTTTAACAATAGTCTGATTTTTGGCGACAATCTGCTGGCGCTCAAAGCCCTCGAGCAAGAGTTCTCCGGCAAGGTCAAGTGCGTCTACATCGACCCGCCATTCAACACACAGCAAGCGTTCGAGCACTACGATGATGGATATGAGCACTCGATCTGGCTCGGCTTGA
>DNWZ01000713.1:2250-3175 GCA_003506095.1 Planctomycetaceae bacterium
ACGATAACGAGCTCGGATACCTGATTGTTCTGCTCGACGAAGTATTCGGTCGCGCCAACCGGATCGGCGTTGTCACGTTTAAGCAAAGCTCTGCCTCGGGGCCTAAGGCCATCAATCCGGGACTAGTGACCACAAACAACTATTTGCTTTACTACGCAAAAGACAAGAGTGCGTGGTCACCAAATCGTGTATTTGTTCCCGGCCCTCGTGATGATCGTTATTCAAAATTTATCGAGAACTATGAGGACATTTATAGCTCTTGGCGGCTGATCGGCTTGCGCGAAGCGTTCCTGAGAGGTCTCAGGCTGGATTCGTGGGATGCCGCAAAGGCGAAGTATGCAGACAAGCTTGAGACTAAGCTGGCCGATTTTGTTGTTTCAAATGCCCATCGAGTGGTGCGTACCGCCCGTGTCGCGCCAAAAGATGTGAACGAATCGGCCAGAGAAGCTCTGGAGAAATCCCACGCCGACCGTGCGCAAGTCTTCTGCTCTCCTCGGGATGGAAAGGATGATTACTACTTTCTTGGTGGCGAGCAGCTGGTCTTTTACAGATCCAAGACGCGCGCCATTGACGGTGTGGCTTGTACTGCGTCCCCGCTCACAAATCTTTGGGATGATCTGCTCTCGAACAATCTTCACAACGAGGGCGGGGTTTCTTTTCCGAATGGAAAGAAGCCTGAGGCATTGATCAAGAGGTGTATTGAGCTTTCGACCCAGCCAGGAGACATCGTTCTCGACTCGTTTGCAGGCTCAGGAACAACCGGTGCAGTTGCTCACAAGATGGGACGTCGTTGGCTCATGGTCGAGCTGGGTGAACACTGCCACACGCACGTCATTCCTCGAATGAAGGCCATCATCAGCGGTGACGATCGAAGTGGGATTTCGAAGGCGGTTGGCTGGCAAGGCGGCGGCGGCTTCCGTTACTA
>DNWZ01000310.1 GCA_003506095.1 Planctomycetaceae bacterium
AAGATCGCCAAAACAATCACGCTGCGGCGCGGTATGACTTCAGGTGCCCGCCAAGCTCGGTGTGGCAGACCAGCTTGTGCTTCGTTAGATCCACAACTGGCGGGTCGCCGCTGTCTCGAACCGGCGGCAGGTGGTCTCGGCCGCTGTGGCCGCGTCGTTTGTTGTACCAGTCGGCTCCGGTTTTCAGAATGTGATTCAAGTGCTGTTCGTTGACGACACAGAAGCCGTTTAAGACCTCGTGCTTGAGCGTCTGAATGACGCGTTCGACGAACGCTTGCAAGTTCGGTGACCGTGGCGTGGTCTTCTTGATGGTGCGGCCCTCGCCTGTGAATACGTCGTCGAACGCTTGGACGTATTTCGCGTCCTGGTCACGTTGCAGGATCGTGCAGGGCAGGTTCTCGTCCTGCAGGAACATGTCGAAGTTGCGGGCTTGCTGGGTTGTCCACTCGCCCGTCGGACTGGCCGTGCAGGGCGAGACCCAGATCCGCCGAGTGCCGATGTGGATGAAGACCAGGAAATACAAATCGACCATCCCCTTAATCGTCCACTTCCGCTTGCAGGCGAAGTCGCACTGCCACATGGTGTCGGCGTGCCGCTTGAGGAACTCTGACCACGTATCAGGGGTGTCATGCGGCTGAGGGCCGAGGCCAGCACCGACCAGCACATTCTTCACGGTTTGGCGGGAAATACTGTGCCCCAGCCTGCGCATCGCCTGAACAATTTTGGTGTATCCCCAGCCGGTCTCCTTCCGGATGCGAATGATCGCTTCGCTGATGCTCTCCTCGACACGCGGCCGGCCTGGCTTAGCGTCCTTCGCCTTGGGCCGCTTATCCGGCGTGTCCTCGACGCTCCGCACCCACTTGCGGAACGTCGAGTAGCTGACGATAGAGATCAAGTCTTTGATCCGGGCTCCAAGACTCTTGCCGTGCTTGACCAGCCGGCGACGCTCTTGATTGCTCAGATCGATCCGTTTAGGTAACTTACTCCTGAGGATCTGATTCTCCGCTTTGAGGTAGGTGACTTGGCGGGCTAGCTCCTGACGAGTCAGCGACGCGAGCAGTGTCAAAAGCGGATGAATAATGGCTGCCATCGGAGCTGCGAAATCCTTGCAAGACTCGGGAAAATCGGAGTGGCGAGGTTTTTGTACCCCGCTCAGCCGATGAGCCTAAGCAAAGATTCGAACCCGGCTATCCCAGATTGGATTTGCCGCCCACCATTGATCGAACGAGTCGATCAACAACCGAAGCAACCGGCAAAGTCACAGCCCACGTTCACGGTGTCTCTAGCTGTTAACCCAAAGCGTCGATCGCTTTTCGAAGCGAAGAAAAACCGCTAGCCAGCATTCGTCTGTTAACCGACGCCCAGAACCTTTCGTGCTCGTCTTGTTCGCTAAACCGCCCCACCGAACCAGCCACGAGACCCGTAAAACATTGCCAGAAAGGCATTTTTTGAAAAAACGCTCAGAGACTCTTTGCAGAGAGCGTTCTGTACGGGGAGGCGATTGCGTAGTTCGTCGAGACTTGTCGTTGCTGAAATTTTGCTGCCACACCAAGCGTAACGGCCCTCCCGTCAACATTTTATTCAAATTTTTTTGCCAGTTGGGACACATGTTGTCCCTGGGGCGGCAATCGGTCAAGCGTAAACGGCAGCGAGTCGCTAAATTCGCCTCCCATAAGCTCGTGTCAAAAATGAAGCTGACCTACTGGAAAAACAAGAACTGTTGGGAGTTGTAATGATTTCGACTTTGATTTGTAAAAAATCTCGGCGAGCTATTAACAAACTTTACAAAAAAAACTCGTTGTAGCTGTCGACGACAACTTCACCGTAAAAGTCAGATTCCAAACGGTTCGTAAGACTTGGCATTGTTACTTTAGCGCGCAAGTAGTGCGAATGCAGAAATGTGCCTACTTAAAAGACCAACCGACACCGGATCAGAGAACCTATTCCTTGTCTTGATCGCGTCGAAATGAAATGGCTTGTGTTCCGAAAGCTCGCTTGTTCACCCCGCATTGAGAATAAACAAAGAAAACTATGTCAAACAACAGTCGAGTGATGGTCGTTCAACAAGATAGCAACGGACTTGGGCTTGCCGGACTAATTTTCTCTTGCATTGGCTGGATCACCTGCGGATTACTTTGCATTCCAGGTGCGTTCCTTAGTTTCCTTGGCTTATTCAGCAAGGGGCCGAAAGGAACTGCAATTGCTGGTTTAATTGTTGGCTTTCCGGGTGTGTTGTTTTTCGCATTTATTGGATCGGCAATACTCGCAGGATTTATTGGAATCGGTAGCGTTGCCGCTGTTGGCGGAGCAGCAGCAGTAACAGCGGCTAATAAGCCTCTTGCCGACTTGGAAGCAAGCGGCGAAGCGGCGTCCCCCATCGATTCGGATTTGCTGACGGAAAATACCGCAATGGAGCCTGAAGCGATTGACATCACGGAAGAACCAATGTCGGCTGCGCCGGAAAGCGCAGGGCTTCCGCTTTTACCTGAAACACCTGAAGATCCGCCGTTGCCGCAAGAGCCATTAATTGAGCTTGAAAAGCCATCGCCGGATGATACAGCTGACAAGCCAGTGGTAGAGGCTGAGACATCGCTTTTTCTCAAGAAGAAATCGGATGTTAAAGTTGAACTCCGAGAATTCTCAGATGTCAGTGGTAGGTTTCGAGTGCAGGCCGAGTTTCTTGGCCTAGACAAGGGAAACGTGAGGCTCAAGAAAGCCGACGGCACAGTAATCGAGGTTCCGCTTGAAAAACTGTCAGCTGGCGACATCGCCTGGATTGGACGCCAAAGCAACCCGTGAGCGTTTCCTTGCTAGTAGCTTTCCAGTTCGCACCGGGATGATAGTCGCTATCAAATCTCTTGCAGCCGCGACTATTGTGAACAATGAAATGCCATGAATCTGTTGGTGTGGACCGCATTCATTGGACGCTCAATCTTACGAATTACGCTTGTTCAAAAGTTTATTGTAGACCTTAAAATTTCAGCATCTTAAATCAATGTTTGCCTGATATGCAATTCCAATTGACCGACCGTATCCAAACAAACGTACCTGCAGGTCGACTGCTGGACTCGCTCGAAAATCAATTTCGAGGAAAATCCAAATCACTTAATCGCATTGGTGACTCGCTTAGCGTTCATGGTATCGAGGCAAGCTTTGGTTCGATCAACCGAACCGATCGCACCGATGTTACCGTCCGGCCCGCAAATGGCGGATACGTGTTGGTGGCGGATGTTAAATACTCGCCTTCAGTGTTTTTTTGGATAATCTTAATTGTCACGATTTTTACGTATGTATTTTGGCTTATTCCAATTGCGTTCTATCTACTCCAAAAAAAGACCGTCAAAGAGGGCATTCAAGACTGCTTTCGTAATGTAATCAATGAGCTAGGGGGCGTAAACGTTGATGCTCCTCAATCCTTGCAAACATCTATCGCTGATCTGGAGCGCCTAGGTGGCTTGCTTCAACAGGGGCTCATCACCCAAGCTGAATTTGATGGGCAAAAAGCAAAGATATTTGGTGCAACACCTGTCCAGCTACCTTTACCTATCCCCAAGGTCGACGCCAACTCGCATCCTCATGTACCTGATTGCGAGATACCACTCGCGGATCCGACTTTGCAAACCGATCGAGATGCACAGGCATTGTTTGATGAGGCGAAGATGCATATTGGTAAAGGCGATAAAGAGCTTGCCATCGGAACGCTGCGGATGCTCATCGAGAAGTTCCCAAACACGAGCGCCGCAGCACGCGCCCGCCGTAGCATTGCCCCAAAACCACGGCCATAGGCGAACCAAGTTGTCGCTATTAGAACAATATAGAAAACCAACCGCCCAGTAAGTAAATGGCAAACAGATTCCTGCGATTCGAAGAGGGTAGTTTTAGTCGCAGAATGGCCACTTGTTTCTGAAATCAACCGCTCACACAAACAATCCCGACAATGCCCCCCGGTGGCCACGACGTTAGCCCGTGTCGCGAGTTTGAACCGGCGTTTGCCGAAGCCCAGATTGTACGGCTGCGTGCGATCTACTGCGACTGCCGGCCGATCGGCGAGTCCCAGACGATGGCACGGCCACACGGTTAGCAATTGCAACGGTTATCCGCCCTGCGCAAAGCCTCACCGTCGGATAACATTACCTATGTGAACGATATTTAACGGTTGGGTCGGTCAGCACGACAGTTCACATTCACAGATGGACACCGATGTACTGCACAGCGTTCACTTCTGAACGGAGTGAGAACTCGTCATGCTTACAAAACATCAGTAGCCTTCGCAGCGGGTACCATCCTCAGTACCTTCAAACCGCCACGCCCCTGCTTTGAAATCAAACGCAATTAGTTGACTCTACACAGACACCCAGACTCGACAATAGAAACTCATCCAGTCTGAATCAGGGTGTAGGATGCATTTTGCCGAGAATTCATTTGCCCAGAAATGATAGTTAAAAATCGGAAACTACCTCACACGACGGCAAAGCGTCCTTGAAGGCAGCAATGCCTTCAAGTGTAACTTTTGTTTTTACTAACTTAACAAATGAAAGGGTCTTGACCTCTTGAAGGTGACGCAATCCCACATCACTCAGATCAGAACCGTCGAAAATAAGGTTTCTTAAATTAGCCGCATTCTTCAAATGCGAAAGTCCTTCATTATCAATTTTTGCATGTTGGGCGTAAACCTGCACCAAGTTTGGGATAAGAGAAAGTTCTTCCAGCCCCGCCGCCGTGAGTGCCCTTGTCGAGCCTAGGTTGATATATGAAAGTCTAGGGTGATTTTTGCGAGCGATTGCTACAGCCTCGTCAGTCACATTTGCATTGTATAAACCCAGATGTTGCAGACTCTTTAGCTCGGAAAGCTTTCTTACTTGGGCGTCGGTTACTTGCGGACCATGCGCAGACACGCTTTCAATTTTTGTATGTTTGCTGATGAAGGCAATTTGAGATTCAGTTGCTTGCGGGGTTTTAAAGTTTATATGCGTCACCTCGCCATTTTCGTTTAGCACAATATCTCGCACTTGCGCAAGCAGCAAGAGTGAGGAGGCATTTAGCGTCGTGTTAGTTAGTCTCCCTACCTCAACTCCCCGAGCGAACGCGATCGCCCTCGCTGCATCTTTTCGATCTGCTTTGAGTCGACTCTTACCTAAAATCGCCCCCGCGTACTCGTTGGTTTCCAAATTGGTGATCTCGAGTAACGTTTCAATTGTCGTCCCCTTTGCAAGCATTCCCGCGGAAACCATGACGTTCGCATTTGCTTTCTTAGCAATCTCGATATCTGTAACGTCGGCGGCTGGTTTTTTCTGCTCTTCCGCGACTGACTTTTGAATAAACTCGATCTGTTGCTTCGAAATCACGCTAATTCCATGTCGAACCATTTCTGCGATCAGGTGCGAATGCAGGAAGTTCGCTTCATCTTCAAGTGATTCGGCGTCTTTGGTGGGCGTCCACTTTGGCGGCCCAATGACTATCTTTCTTGCGGGACGCTCGATTTCGACACTACGCCCCACGGTAAAGGCATCGCGAACTTGCTGTACTGTGACATTCCCAACCTTGGATACAGCCTCCAGGTCGACCTGAGACAAACGTTCGCCGCGTACCAAGAGAGGTAGCGCAACACCTACGCGTTCACGAATGACTCCCAGCACTTCGTCGGTGACCGGATCGACAATTGTCTCCGGTTCCTTGAGCAAGACGCATCGCTGTCCTCCCTGAACACCTTCGCTCGTCCCGGCATTGAAAAAAACACCTTTCTCGGAATTGTGTACGACCAAGGCTTCAAGCCGTCCCGATTTTGTCATCTGACCGATTTTCCAAGCGGCATAAGACGGAAACGTAACATACGACTCGGAGATCAATTCGTCGATATTATCAACCCGCACTTTTAAATCTGCCTTGTCAAGCTTCACGAGCACAGCCGCAGCAATGTCAAACATCTGAAGCGAAGTGTCGCTTTCTGCCACAACCGGTCCAAAGTATTTCTTGCCAGCAAAGGTTTGAACTCGGGTCATCTTCACTGTTTCAGCCAACGCAGCATTCGCGATCAGCATGCAAAAGGCGAGTAGGCAACTAGCAGCACACCGATTCATGTTGGCGGTCTCCGATTTGGTATCTCTGAGCGGGGGGCCAATAGGATACCATCGTCAGCACTTTATGTCAGCCGCGAAAATTCACAGCATGACGAACGTTCGTGACTCATTCGCCATGATTACATTACATTTGCGCATTATTGCGTGTACATGGTGCGGTCGCTGCCTGCAGCAAGGTAGATGCCGATTACGGATAACCACGATCCCTCTAGTGGCATGTTAACCAGCATGTCGAAAAGTTCGCGACCGGTACGGGGTACCGGACCGGTCTTGAGCCCGCAAGCCCTTTTCAGTAAACGATTTAGATGCAAAAGCGAGTGATTAGTCGGACTCGATATTGCTGACAGAAAAATGGCGTCTGTTAAGCAACTTTTCCGTAATGCGGCACGCTCAGAACGCCCACCGG
>DNWZ01000258.1 GCA_003506095.1 Planctomycetaceae bacterium
AGGCCAACGTTGTGTTTTGCTCACAGAGCCTGAGACGATCGTCGATCCGGTCACCGATGAAGTTTTGGGCGTCATTCGCGAACGAGTAGGAGTTGCGATACCGGTTGCGGTTCGCGGCGATCGCCTGTCTCAGATTGATTTCGAGGCTGTCTCGAAGATTGCAAATATCACCGAAAAGCAGATTCGTGATGCATTTACTGTCGGGCGTAGCGTTGAGATCGAGCGTCCAGTACGGCGAATAGCGATTGCGCCTCCCAAATGGACAGCCACCAAGGACGCCGAATCACTTGAAGACGAAGCCAACTTCCTTCATTCACACCTGATCGCAGAAATGGTTCGCCATGGAATTACCGTAATTTCCAAGCAGCAGATCGACTTTCTTCAAAAGTCGATCGCGGAGGACCAGAAGAAGGAGGTCGCAGACGTTACAGATATTGAGATTGCAAAGAAAGCGAATGCGGATGTGATGGTTTCTGCTGGCATGCTTGCGAAGGGGACGAAAATCGAAACGCTGCTGGAAATTACTAATTTGGCATCTAACGAATACGCTGGGGCGATTTTGGGCACGAGTCGCCTCAAAGCAGATCGAAAAGATGCAGCGAGGGCGATCGCGTTCGCTCGGGGAGTTGAGGTTGGGAGGCAAACTAAAACTAAGCTAAATGCCGCCTCGCTCTCTCTGCTCGTACAAGTGCGAGAAGTGGTAGCAAACGAAAATGGCGAGGTGATAGGTTTGAAATTTAAAACCCCGCAAGCCACTGAATCCCAAATTGCCTTTATCAGCAAACATACAAAAATTGAAAGTGTGTCTCTGCATGGTCCGCAAGTAACCGACGACCAAGTCAGAAAGCTTTCCGAGCTAAAGGGTCTGCAACATCTGGGCATATACAATGCAAATGTGACTGATGAAGCTGTAGCAATCGCTCGCAAAAATCACCCTAGACTTTCACATGTCAATCTAGGCTCGACGAGGGCATTCACGGCGGCGGGGCTGGAAGAACTTTCTCTTATCACAAACCTGGTGCAAGTGTACGCTTCGCATGCAAAAATTGACAATGAAGGACTTTCGCATTTGAAGAATGCGGTTAATTTAAGGCAGCTTATATTCCACGGTTCTGATCTAAGTGATGTGGGACTGCGGCATCTTCAAGAGGTCAAGACTCTTAGTTTTATTCAGTTAGTCGATACTAAAGTCACTCGCGAAGGGGTTGCTGCTTTCAAGGCTGCGTTGCCTTCGTGCGAGGTTGTTTCCGATTTCTAAGTATCGTTTTTGGGCTAAATTGATTCTTCGGGTGCCTGTGTAGAGTCAACTAATAGCGGTTGATCTTAAAGCAGGGGCGTGGCGGTTTGTACGTAATGAGGATGATACCCGCTGCGAAGGCTACTGGTGTTCTATAAGCATAACGAGTTCTAACTCCGTTCAGAAGTGAACATGCGGCAGTACATCCGCATCTATTTCCAATCGCACAGTCATCTGGATCGACGCAACCGTCAAATCTCGTTCACATAGGTTATGTTGTCCGACGGTGAGGCACTACGCAGACCGGGTGATCGATTCAGCCGGAATCTGGCCGACCGACTTCTGATCGCTGAGTAACGCATTGTCTTCGGCGCCCGCGGCCGGATCCGCTTTAGTGCGATGGCGGTTTGGTGGCGAACGATAGGGAGCGGCGGCTTTCTACCACGGACCCGCGCTGTAGTCGGTCGCAATTGATCGCCAGTGTTGGCGTTTACTGTTACTAAGTCCAACCGGCGAAAATACCCAAAATCAGGTTGCAACTTGACACCCCACCCTGCGATAATAAGGTAGGGTCGGAACCAACCGGCGGTATGTCGTCTCATCGCCACCACGACCAACCGACGGTAATGACGAAAATGACCAGTTACCACCCGGCCGGCTGAATAACATAAAGTTCGCTGATTCAACCACATTCTCCCATGAGCCAGAAAATGAACCGAATTGCTGTCGCTACCATGCTCGCTTGTTTGATGCTTGCGGGGTGTGATTCTGCTCCCGTCGTGGAGTACACTCCGCCCGAAAGCCCAGCCGACCCTGCATTTACAGAACCTGAAACGGAACCGCCTATACTACCGGCTGAAGACTACAACGCGATTGCATTTCGCAAAGCCCGACAGGGAGCCTCGGCGGCGATGGAATACAACTGGTCAACCGCGAACACGATTCTCGATGCTATCGACATTGGAAGAATTGACGACACGGACACACTGGCGTACGTCGACTACTGCAAACGATGCGCTCGCGTTGCTCAAGATATTGGCGTTTCTACAAAGTCCAATCCCGATTCGATTGTGGATACCGCTGCGAATCTCGATCTTGCACAACTTGCTGCAACGGCTTGGAACACGGTTGAACGCAAAGGGTGGGCTGGCGCGGCACAACTCGCCGCTGATGCAAAGCGTGTGCGCGACGAAGTACCAATGTGGAAGAAACTAAACACAGAACTATCTGCGCGATATGGCGATGAATAGGTTTGAAGTGGACCCCAAATTTAGGACCACGGCGGCGATTTTTTTAGATAGAGCAGGCGTCGCGTTTTAGCCGGCCGCTGCGGTCCGCACTCCCCACACCGCCGGATGTGCGGGTCTTGATATAGCAGTGATTGACACGAATTCCCGTTTGCCCACAGGCACTTGCAACACGGACCGAAGCTGGGGTGAATCATGCCACAAAACCACAGCGTGCGTTGCATCCATAGCGATTCTATAAACTGAGATCCACTAATCGGAAAATCCGCGTCAATAGTCTCGCACGAGTTTCAGCGTTTACCAAGAAACTCAGGCAAGAAAATCTAAGGACTCGCTGCGTAATCTCGCAACAGGATTTGGGCGTCTGCTACTCGACGGCAATCAACGAATAGACAATCTCACACCTCAGACTCGAGGTGAGAACTATCTGTTGACTTCAACTGATCTAGTTCTGTTCAGTGGTGAACGCGAGGCAGTTCATCGGTATCCATTTGCGAATGTGAACTGTCATGTGGACCGCTGCAATCGTCAAGTTTTGTGCACATAGCGGATATTATCCGACGGTGGGGCCTTGCGCAGGCGGTATGATCGATTCCACCGGTAACTGGCCGGCTGATTGCAGATCGTTAAGTCACGCATTGGTTTAAGTGGCGTGCGCGGACCGCTCCGTTGTGCGCTGGCGGTTCGTTGTTGAGCGATCGGGCGTTCCACCCTGGCCCCAATTTTGTAGCCAGTCGCAATCGGTCGCCCGAGTTGGCGTTTGGTACGCCAATGCGCCAAGTCGCAACACTGGCAATCGTTGTGGGCCGGTGCCGGTGACCAAGAGTAAAACGCCAACATCATCGATCTTCACAAAGATGTTGAGACTTGGCATTTGCCGAGCGAGGGGTCGGCTGTATCGGTTGATTTTATTGACCATGATCATGCGGTCTGCGCTCGCCAGAGAAAGCGAACGCGACCAAAAATTGCCCAGGTTTCGCAGTCAGGCAGTGTCCTGCATATGGCGAAACATTCGTCACCGGCGGTAATGACCAAAATGTGGGTTAGCGATGCCAAATCCAAACGGCGGAAATACCCAAAATCAGGTTGCAATTTGGCAGCCCATTCGGCGATAATGAGGGGCTCGATTAAACCAGCCGGCGGGAAGACGACTTCTTGCCACCACGACTAGCCGGCGGTAACGCCGCGGAAGGCAACTTACAACCCGGGCGACCGGATACCACCTATGTCAATTGAGCTTGAAAAACTGATGCGTCCCGAAGAGATGGAGCTGCTCGGCGTGGGTTCCATGAGTGAGGAGCAACGGCAAACCATTAGCAACTTCGGAATGAGAATGTATACACTCGGCCAACATGTCGTTGCTGACATAGAAGACATTAAGTACGGTGGTAAGCTGATTGTCCTCGACGACGGCTCGCGATGGGAAGTCGATGAATTTGACGCGTCAACCGCAGAAATGTGGGGGCCATTCGACAAGGTAGTCGTAATTGATAATGAAATGTTCAAACTCGATGATCTGGAAAAGGTCGCTGTGGAACAAGAGTATGATTGATTAGTCTTAGGATTGAAACTCAAGCGATTAGTGCGGCGGGCATTCACCCCTCGCATCGAAAACCACGCGACTGATCCGGCCTCGCTCCATTGATTTGCGTGGCAAGCAAGCATGCATTCCACACACTCACTGAGTCGGTGACCGGCACTCCGCAAAAAGCAAGGCATTTTCGATTCGTTAACCGGTGAACACTATGCCGCGCATCGGTATTCATGTGAGCGCATAGATGATTACCTGGACCGATGTAACCGTCAGATCTCGCCCATATAGCCGGCATTGTCTGACGGTGGGGCCGTGCGCACGCCGGACAATCGATTCAACCAATATTCGGCCCACTAACGTGTGATCGTGAACTTTCTCCCTGATTACAGCATCCGCCAGCGATCGCGGATGGCACCATTTCATCGCGCTGGCGTGTAGACTCTGAGCGACCGATTGCGACTGGTCGCCACCTTGGCCCCAACTTCGTAGCCAGTCGCCATCGGGCGCCGGTGTTGGCAGGTTGCTACGTTCCGCTATCAAATCAAAACACCGCCACTCCTCGCCGACTTCCTCAACTCGCCAACAAAAGTCAGAGAGGTCCAGGAACACCCTGCATAGCTCGCCATCCACCAAACTGGGTTGCATGTCTGGGGGCGTTAATTGGAGAGGCAGCCATGGAACCCAATCGAAAAAAATCTCCCAGAGGGACATATGTTGTCCCTCGCCCCTTCGAAGGGCTGCGGCAACAGCTATTCTGGCAACTCAATGTATATGTCAACAGCGGTTTTCCTGAGAGCGAAACAAGACTGCGATTGAATTCATCGGCTCGATACAAAAATGCGTAAGGTATTTGCGATTGGGAATTTACGGGTTAAAGGCGTGAGAAACGATTGAGGCGGGATCAAGAAGCAGGTGGTTGGGCTCGCCGCTAAAATGGCTCGATCCCTAACCGCTATCGACAAAACAGCTTGGAACCTGCGTAGCTAATTAAACGTAAATGCGTCCTCAGATCGGGCTTAGCCAACGACTGTTCAATGCGTAGCCGCTTTTTCAAAACATAATCGCTTAGAAGTAAAATCAAAAAACTGAATCAAAGGTATCCAATGTGGTTCATACGACAACCAGATGGCACTGAATCTGGACCGTTCTCGGAACAACACATTCGTGCATGGGTCTATAGCAAAGACTCCGAACGCAGCAGCGTGAAAAAAGGAGATTCGAACTGGCGCTCAGCAACTGAAGTTCGAAAGATTTTTGAAGAGTTGCGCTTAAACGGGACTTACCTTAGCGACAGCCGCGAAGTGTTCGGGCCATTCACAGCCTCGCGTGCGCAAGAATTAATCTTGAAAACCGAGAAACGCTATACGCACATTAGGAAAGGAATATCTGGAGAATGGACTCAAATATTAACAGATATCTCGCCATTCCCTTCCGAAGACGGTGAGTTCCTCGATCCGCAAAATGCGACGGGTAACCGGAATTCAACTATTAACGCCGAGGCCGCGAACTTTACTGCTGGCAAGCTGCCAGTAACCATTTTGACCGCGCCTGCTGCAGCGCCCGTAACAATGCAGCCACAAGCGTTGCAACTTCCACCACTTCCAAAAATATCGACTGGGCCCGATTTTACGCAACCACAAACCGAAAAAATGGTCTCTCGACGCCTGACAAAGAAAACATCATCGCCGCCTAAATGGTCTATTGTAATGGGCGCTTCGCTAATTTCCCTAGCTGCTGGTTATTTCGCCGGTCGCGAGCACATAAAGTTCGAAATTCGCCGAGCAATAACTGAGGCTACGCAATCACTCGCCGATGGCTTTGGACAGAACAAAAATCGGACTCCTTCGTCTAATAAGCTCGATGAAAGCCAGTCTCAACTAATCCGGCTAAAAATTGACCAGGTTCATGTTACACCTACCTTCTCAATACGGCTTGCAAGTGCGAAAATAGCAAAAGCTCAGATTGTCGACATGTTTGGAGAGACTGGAACCGGCAGAGAAGAAAATCTTATCATAACGCTGGAAATCAACAATCGAGATGACCGTAAAATTTTAAGATTTACGGAACGCAACATGTTTTCATCAGCAAATTTCAAGCTTCGCGACGACGTTGAAAACACAATTCGCGGCGTAAACTACGGCGCAGCATCACGACCAGTAGGTGCCCTGAGAAGTTCGGATGATATCTTGCCAGGAGCTAAAGTGACGCATGTAGAGCTATTTAATGTGCCGTTGCCTAAAACTCAGTTCGTGATTTTGACAGTGAATCTGGAGTGCTTTGGCAGCGATGGAAGTATCGAGTTTGAAATACCGATCGACCAGATTTCGATAACCAATCCGTAACCCGAGTGCTCGTTCTCGTTAGCGAGCACGGGCGTCAACAGAAACCGACCTATTGCAACAGGAATTTCGCTTAAGCGGCCGAAAAATAACTGCTGTCGACATTCATTTTGTACCGTTTGCCTGATACACTCGCCTGCGAAAACATAGCTCGAATCGCGTTCAGGGCATCCATGCCCCCAGCAGCGCGACCAGTCGTCAATCGATTTGCAATACCTGTCGGCGACCCGATCAATGGCTATAAATTGGCCAGTTACTCTGTAAGCCGCTAGGTGCACATGCGCCCCTGCCCTTCAGCGATTTACGCCCCGAGAGCAATTGGCATGCATAAACGCACTAGATCTATTGCGTCCCGCTCCTCACGCGTTAGTTGACCATCTACCGATGCTACAAGTTCAAGGCACCGCACCAGAATCTGTTGCCGGGATACCGTATTAAACTCCTTCAGAGCTTCCATTGCCCTGTTGTGCATCGCTTCCCGGCCGCTGCTCTTAAAATAAGCAATGTAGCGATTTATTACACCGTGGACCTCCTGGTCTGATAGCGGCAGTTTAACCTTTTTAGCGAGTGACAATATCTGCCCGACCTCGTCTAAGGTTGAAGAATTGTCTGCCATCATGATAAAACACATCATTTCGATAAGCAGCTGATGAATGTCGGTGCTTCCAGCCGGTAGCCCTGAGCGTTGGCTGGAAGCTACAGTGCTTGGCGAAACAGCTTGAGCGGGTGATTGCGCCAATGCACTTGCACTGTTCCTAGAATCGCATAACTCTTTCACTAAAAATTGTATTGATTTTCTTAACCGCTCGGCTACTCCGACTTGCGAAACCACTAGCCACTCGTCGAGTCCTGACTGACTGCTAATGTGAACTTGGTCGTATGAGCAAATCGCTAGCCTTGGATTATAGCTGAAACGTCGGTCTGGCCCCCCATCACGTCTGGCATAACGCCAAGTGTGGCTTACGACAGTTGCGTCCGCTGGCACATTACCATTTTCAACGAAACTTGAAAGGCCAATAACAATTGCGACATCTTCATATGAAAGCGTGCCAACTTTACCGCCACCGTAAACTAATATTTGATCCGGTAATAAATATAGATGGGTCAGCCCGAACGCAATTGAAGGAACTGAAACGTTAGTTTTCACTAACGGTGGATCCTTGATTCCTGTGTAGGCGACCATTCGATGCACCGACTGTCCTGGGCTGGACTGACTGAATATTGAAGTGCTTTTAGCGATGTACCACAGCTGACCGCATGCAGACAAACTGTCGAATGCTTCGCAAACTCGCTGAAATGCAAGCGTTAAATTCGGATCCATTTCATACATCACAACTACGCTTTTGCGCGATTTATCCAAAACAAACCCCGCAATCACGAGTACCGCCGCGGTAAGCGCTAATAGAAACGCGAGTGGCAATCCCGCCGAAATGGTCAGGTAGAAAAGACCGATTGCCACGATAATCGCGAACGGAAGAGTGCGAATAGTCTGCATTCGCTTTCGGATGTCCTCGATGAGCTCGGGGCTGCTTGACGCCACCATTGCGTCGATGTCAGCTGGCGCTGCGGCCTGTTGCGCCCCGCGCCTTGTTCCTTGGCCACCCACCGGTAACGAATTTGATTGAACCTGCGCTACCGTTAAACTCCCGCCGGCGGAGCCTGTACGCAAACTTGGGGATTTGCGAGACGTACTGGAAAGCGTCTTGCGATAATAGACCCCGCCTCGTCCCATATGCACATAAGTGCCACGTGGCCCTGTTCCGATCCGAAAACCGGGCACCCCTGACGAGACACCGATGCCAGACTTCGAAAGATTAAACCGGAATGGACCAACCTTTACGCTTTTTCGGATGTAAAACCCCATGCATGCAACCTTTTGGCTCACTTTTCTGACGCAGCTAACAGCCAAGAAGCAACACTTGCGCTTTCAGGCAAAACCCCAAGCCTTAGATAAGTACAACATTGACTCCTACGCGTGGAAACCACTTGCATATTGTCCCCCCATGAAGTACCCTTACAAGGGGTGTCGTTAGTTTTTTGGACATGGTCCCTGAGAATGTTGGATTGGAAAATGGAACAGATCGCATTTGGAACCGACAACTTTGCAGAAAATCCAGATCCACGCGTACCATGTATCTTGCTACTCGATGTATCTTCGTCGATGACTGGGGAGCCAATTGCCCAACTAAACGAAGGATTGAAAGCCTATCAGCAGAGCCTCCAGGCTGATTCACTCGCACTCAAGCGAGTAGAGGTTTGCGTAATTACGTTTGGGCAGTCTGTCGAAGTTGTAACGCCTTTCACAATTGCTTCCCAATTTACTCCGCCTGAGCTTGTTGCGAATGGACTTACCCCAATGGGAACAGCAGTCAATAAAGCAATTGACGAGCTGGAGGCACGTAAAAGCGTCTATCGTGAAAACGGAATTGCTTACATGCGGCCGTGGCTATTTCTCATCTCTGACGGCGAGCCAAACGATGTTGGCTGGGAAAGTGCGGCGGCGCGATCGGTTGCTGGCGAACAAGCAAAGTCATTTGCAATGTTTTGCGTTGGTGTGGGAAGTGCAAATCTGAACACACTTAAAATGTTCACGATTCGCGAACCGCTGCGACTGAAGGGGCTTGAGTTTTCGCGTCTATTTCAGTGGTTGTCCAGCTCGCAACAATCTGCATCGCGATCGACCCCTGGTGAAGAAGTTCCGCTTCAGAATCCAGCAACGCCAGACGGATGGGCTTCAATCGGTTGAGGCTCCCCCCTGTGACTCCGTGGAAACTCGTTTACGACAGCGTGCAAGGCACGTCGCACATAGTACACGACATGCCCTGCCAGGATGCGTGCCGGGCGGTTATTCACACCGTGGAGAATGAGCAAGTCCTCATAGTGGCGTGTGGAGACGGCGCGGGAAGCGCCATGCATTCTGACTTCGGGTCCTTAACGGCATGCGACATGGTGGTTGAGCTGTGCAAAGCGCAGTTGGTGAGCCGCGAGAGCTTCCATGATATAACCCAGGTTACTGTAGTTAACTGGATCGAAACGATCCGGCAAAAACTGCAGCGAGAGGCAGAACGACGAGAATGCACACTACGAGATTTTGCCACGACACTGCTTATTGCGATCGTAATGGATGACGCAGCCTTTTTCGCACAGATTGGCGACGGGGCAATTGTTATCCGCCAGGAAGGCCAGCTTCGTTGCGTCTTTTGGCCGCAATCCGGCGAATACGTAAACGTAACTAACTTTATCACTGGTGAGTTTTTCAGAGAGAATCTACAGACGCATGCAAAGCTCGATCCAATTACGGAATTAGCAGTATTTACGGATGGCATTGAACGTCTTGCACTGCGTTTCGATGCGTTAGACGTTCATGCCCCTTTCTTTGAGCCAATGTTTCGACAATTGCAAGTGTCCTCTGATGTCGAAACACTATTTGCTCCTCTTCGAGATTTCTTGGGTTCCGATGCGGTCAACCGCCGAACCGACGACGACAAAACACTAATTCTGGCCTCGCGGGTTCTGTGTAATGACCACAGTCTATGACGAGCACGGGAGGCGTATCGTTCTCGGAAGTGAGCTCGGACGAGGTGCAGAGGGTGCGGTATTCGAAGCTCCGTCGATGCCAAATCATGTGGTTAAGATCTACTTTCGCCGGCTGGACCAGGAGCACCAGGATAAGATCCGCGCGGCAATAAGACTCAACTCGCCCGAAATTTCAAGCGTTGCCGCCTGGCCAATCAGTGCAGTTGCTGCACAGCAGTCAGGTCAAATTAGCGGATTCGTGATGCCTCGAGTGTCAGGATTTCGAGAAGTCCACGAGCTGAGCGCACCTGCTCACAGAAAGTCGAGTTTTCCGAAAGCAGACTGGCGATTCTTAATTGCCACTGCCTTAAATCTCTCGATCGCTGTACAGCGACTTCACGCTCGAGGAGTAGTGATTGGGGACGTTAATCAGAAGAATATCATGGTCAATCACCAAGCACTTGTTCGCTTGGTTGATTGCGATTCTTACCAGATCAGTGATGGCGGGAAGGTTTATCGTTGCCGTGTGGGGGTTGGAGAATTCACACCACCGGAACTCCAGTCATCTAAGTTTGAAGATGTCAACCGGTTGGCTAATCATGATCTTTTCGGCCTTGCAGTCACGATTTTTCAACTTTTAATGATGGGGCGGCATCCGTTTGCTGGTCGATTCTTCGGAAACGGCGACATGCCGATTCCGAAAGCAATTTCAGAGTTTCGCTTTGCTTTCGGCGCTAATGGCCAGCAGTTCCAGATGAGTCCGCCACCACATTCGCTCTTGCTTTCGGATCTTGGTGGCCCTGTAAGCGCGTTGTTTGAGAAAGCTTTCTCCAAATCCGCTAGCGCACAGGGAAACCGCCCCAGAGCTACCGATTGGATATCAGCACTAGACATCCTGGGCAGATCACTTCGTACATGCATTAACGATCCCGGGCATTTTCATTTAGCCGGGAAAGCCTGCCATTGGTGTCGAATTGAAGCAGGCAATGGCCCATATTTCTTTGTTACCGTAACGCTCGCGACAGTGCCGCAACAGGGAAACGCATTCGATCTTAGTAAGGTTTGGCTTGAAATTAGTCAGATCGTTTTTCCAGCTATCAGTTTCCAGGGATCGTCGAACTCAAATCCTGGCCTCAACGGATTGGCACCAGCACCTCTGCCAAAGACAAGTGATGACACGCTTTGGTTTCGCAGGGTAACAGGAGCTACGTGCCTGGTTAGTTCAGCCGTAACGCTTTTTGGCTGTTTGCTTCCTCCAGTAGCTCTTTTCACAATTCCGCTCGTGATCATATTTGGGTGTTGGCATCTTGTCCTGCGTTTCTTCTTCCGCCCTCACCAGGATGAGCAGCGTCGACGAACTCAGGTTTGGAACGACTGTGTAGCAGACTATGAAAAGTTCAAACGGGACACCGAAGCATTTCTCGCACGATTCCGTCAAGAGTTTTTTGAACGCAAACGCGATCTCGAGAAGGCGAAGAAAGATTTGGAATCCGTTAAGGAACGTTGCAGGCAAGATCTATTGAAGCTAAAAGACTCAGCTCGCGAAGAGCAGCTTAAGGAGTTCCTTGAAAGTCAATTTATTTCATCAGCACGAATCAGCGGAATCGGTCCGGGAAGGGTTACAATGCTCGAAGCTCACGGAATTGAAACCGCGTACGACGTCTCGAATGCAAGTGTAGGTCGAGTCCCAGGATTTGGGCCTACTCTAACAACAAACCTTGTAGTGTGGCGAACAATGTGCGAGGCAAGGTTCGTTTTTGACCCCAAGAAGGGCATCCCCGTACAACGATTACAGCAGCTGCGGCTTCTGTATGTGTCGAAAGAGCGAAGCCTAGAGCGCACCCTTGTCGCCGGTCCTGCTTCGCTGAAGGGAGTGATCCAGAAAGCCAGAAGTCATGTCGAGACGATAAGAATTAGATGCTTGGACTATGAAAAACGAATCGCGCAAGCATTCGTAGACAAGCAGCTTGCCGATAAGGCGGTGTCTGGCAAGTAATGCTTGCTCAATATGTCGTGAGGGTTAAATTTATGTTCAACCGGGCAATCGTTAAACGCCATACGCACAAATGACGGCAATCAATAAAGCCTCGGAATG
>DNWZ01000430.1 GCA_003506095.1 Planctomycetaceae bacterium
GCGGCATGAGCACACCCATCGGCACTCCGCCCAACGTCATGTTTATGGGCCAAATCGAACAATTGTTTGGTATTCGTTATGGATTTGGCGCTTGGATGATGGTCGCAATGCCCATCGTCGTCGTGCTGGTGCCTGTCGTTTGGTGGTGGATCACGCGCCACTTGCGATCGACGACAAACGGCGCCGACCAGCGGTTGTCGGTACCTGATCCAGGGCCTTGGCGAACCTCGGAAATCCGCGTTTTGCTGGTGTTGTTGGTCACGGCATCTGCCTGGATCTTCCGCGCAGGCCCCGCTGGCGGATGGTCAAGCCTGCTGCCAACAACCGCAGCAGACGGCAAGTCGCTGATTGGTGATACAACCGTCGCAGTCGCATCCGCGTTGTTCTTATTTCTTTGTCCGGCGGGAGACACCGAGTCGAACGAAGAAGCCGATGAACTTGCCAATGCGGACGGTCATACCGGGCTGCGCCGCGAAGTGCCATCCATCTCTCCAAGGCTGCTAAGCTGGGCCGCGGCGTCAAAAATCCACTGGGGAATTTTGCTGATGTTCGGCGGTGGGATCGCGTTGGCCGCTGGTTTTGAAGCGACGGGCTTGAGCGCCGCGATCGGCCGTCAATTGACGATCTTCAGTGACGCACCGCCATGGCTGGTGATCTTCGTGGTTTGTTTAGTAATCACGTTTATGACAGAAATCACCAGCGGAACGGCTACCGCAACGCTCATGTTGCCCATCTTGGGCGAGCTCGCTGTCGCAACGGGCATGAAACCCGAATCCGTTATGATTGCTGGAACGATCAGCGCTTCTTGCGCATTCATGCTGCCTGTAGCAACGGCACCCAATGTGATCGTCTTTGCCGCCGGAGGGATCAAAACCGCCGAAATGGCTAGAAACGGATTTGTCATCAACCTGTTTGCCGCTGTCGTGATCAGTGCGGTCGCTTATTTGTTTTTAAGCTAGCGAGATCAAAGCGAAACCACCCGATCAGGGCCACCAGCTACCGTTGCCAAGTGAAAAACAAGCTGTTTCCAGCTTTTACGGACAAAAGCCTCGCAGTGCCGGATTTTTGCAGGGTGATCTTGAGTCGAAATTCGGAAATTGTGTAAACATCAACCAAGGACCTGTTTTTCGCCTCGCCTAGGATCAAGGATGATCTACGTCATGAAACGTTTTTCCCTACCGCAATCAATTACGAGCATGCCGGCGACGCTCGCCCTTGCGATTGCTGCTGCCGCTGTGACCGGCCAGATCGTCACGGCGCAGTCGACTGCTGCGAAAGTGGCACCAGCCGCGAAAGTTGGTGATGTTGCGACCGCAAACAGCTCCATCGTGGCTGTCGTCAACGCGGACCCTATCACAGCCGACCAATTGGCTCAAGAAGCGGTTCTGCGGTACGGCGTCGATATGCTGGACAATATGATCAATCGTCACCTGATCCTGCAGGCTTGCACGAACGCCGGTATCGAAGTCACGAACGCCGACGTCAGTGCCGAAATTCAACGAATTGCCGCGAAATTCAATCTTCCACTGGATCAATACCTAAAGCTGCTGCAGGACGAACGCGACATATCGCCCGATCAATATGCTCGCGAAGTGGTTTGGCCGATGATGGCGCTACGACGTCTCGTTCACGATCGCGTTCAGGTGACCGAAGAGGAGTTTAACCGCGCTTTCTTGGCACGTTACGGCGAGTCGGTTAAGTGTCGAATGATCCTCGTCGACAAAAAAGATCTCGCCGAATCGCTGCGAACTCGGGCGGTTGCCGCTCCGGCAGAATTCGGGGCGCTCGCGAAACAGTATAGCCAGGATGAAGCCAGTGCGAGCGTTCGCGGTTTGATCCCACCCATTCGTCGATACACGGGCGATTCGCGAATCGAAGACGTCGCTTTCGGCCTTAAAGAAGACGAGATCTCTGAAGTTCTCCAGCTTGGTGATCAGTGGGTGATCTTGCAGTCGGTACGCCTTATGCCTGCGGCCAATCCAGCTCCGCAATCAATGCCGGCGATTCGCGAGCAAATTGTCGATGCGATTCGTGATGAGAAGGTACGCGACGCCGCTAGTGAGATGTTCGCCAAGCTGCAAAAAGATGCTCAAGTCGTAAAAGTGCTAGGCGATCAGGCTGCCATGCAGGCCAATCCAGGTGTCGCGGCGATCGTCAATGGCCAGAAAGTTACTGTTGCGCAAGTCGCTGCGGAATGCGTAAAACGCCATGGCTCAGTCGTTCTCGATGGCGAGATTAATCGGAAGTTGTTAACCCAAGCACTCGCCAAAGCCAAGAAAACGGTTACTCAAGACGACCTAGATGCGGAGGTCAGTCGCGCTGCGGTGGCATACGGGTTCGTTCGACCCGATGGATCGTCCAACACAGACGCTTGGATCGAGTCGGTGCTCGCAGAAGGCGTCGCCACGAAAGAGCTTTACTACCGTGACTCGGTTTGGCCAAGCGTTGCACTTGCAAAACTGGTCGAAGGAAAAGTCAATGTGACCGAGGATGACCTTCGCGAAGGCTACGATTCAAACTACGGGCCACGCGTCGAGATTTTGGCAATCGTCTTGTCGGACCAGCGAACGGCTCAAAAGATCTGGGACATGGCTCGCAACAATCCGACCGAAGAGTTCTTTGGCGGCTTGGCCGAGCAGTACAGCATAGAACCGGTTTCGCAAAGCAATTTTGGCAAGGTTCCACCACTGCGCAAGTTTGGCGGCCAGCCATCGCTCGAAAAAGAAGCTTTCTCCCTGAAGCCGGGTGAACTGAGCGGGATTGTGGCCACAGGCGATAAGTTCATCGTGATGCGTTGCCAAGGATTTACGGAGCCAGTCGTTGCCGACTTCGCTGCAGTGCGGGAGGAACTTGTAATCTCGATCACGGAAAAGAAAAACCGCGTGGCGATGGCCGACGTCTTTGACAAGTTGAAGCAGACCGCCCAGGTCGACAACTTCTACGAAGTCGCCAAGAAGTCGTCGAAGGTGGCGTCGGCGGTAAAACCAGCGTCGGCAACGGCTCCGGCGAACACGAAGCGATAAATGACCGATCGTTGATGATCGCCATTGGGGCACCCAACGGATACCTTGAGAGGCACGGTCGTGTTCGCTACACGGCCGTGTTTTTTTGTGCTAGCGAACCCCTAGTCGCAACGCCTTGTCGTTGGTGACAATAGCGGGTGAAGAACCTTTAACGAACAATTCCTAAACCCCGATCCAAAATCGCTTCCGAGCAAAGATCCGCGATGAGCGAAAGTTTTAACCTGGATGGCCCTGCCATCGATGCACCGATTGATGACCCGACGCCACCTCCATTTGAGGTGAAGTTTGCCGAACGTGTCGATCGTTTGCCGCCTTACATGTTTGGGCGGATCAACAACGCGTTGTACCAAAAACGACGCGCCGGCAGCGACGTGATCGACCTTGGGATGGGCAATCCGTCGGAACCGCCCCAAGAGCTGGTTATTCAAAAGCTGATCGATGCCGCGTCGGACGA
>DNWZ01000145.1 GCA_003506095.1 Planctomycetaceae bacterium
CTTTGTGCGAAGAGGGTATTAGCCGAAGGGGGGGGCTCTCCAGACATTTCAGTCTTTTTGGTCGATCTCAAAAGCTGGCCACTCACCGCAGTCCGAAAGCGAAAAGGGAGCTTGGCCTTGCATTATTGCACAATTCTGCCTACATTTAACTCATGACTTCACCATTCCTCGTACTACTGATGATCGTCAATTTACTGACGTGTCCGGTGAGTTGCTTTTCGAGCGCAACAAACGCGGTGGTGGGTGAGGATTCTGCGGCAGCGGCGTCTGTTTGTTGCTCCCGTTGCGATGAGGTTCCGGTTTCGGAAACGCCCGAGCCTTGTGAAAATGACTGCAATTGCCAGAATTGCGTCTGCGAAGGTGCGGTTATTGAGGCCGCAGTTGAACTTCCTGATCCTGGTTTCTTGGTCAGTTGGTTGCAGCCCATCCTTTTCGCAACGCATTCAGTCGCTGGACGTTGCGATTTTTCGACGCGACGCTCGTTTGCTCCCGCGGGGCAACTTCTATGTGGTCGCGATAGGTGCGTTGCGCATCAATCTTGGCTGATCTGAGCCGGCAAGCAATTGAAACTCCGACGGGCGATCTTGTTCGCTTAGTAAGTTTCATAACCTTGATTCATTGCCTTTCTAGTTATTGGTTTTGCATTGCTTGATGCTGCGCGCGGTGGAGTGATGTTGTTTCTTGATTCATTTCCAAATGGAGTCTATGTGATGTTGTGTTTGTCCCGAAGAACTGGTTTCGTCCTTGGTGTCCTGTTGGTCGCCTTCTCCTTGTTGCCCGCAACACCCGTGCAGGCGACCGATGCAAACAAGGCGAGCATCGCGATGACGGTCGGTGAAATGTGCGGTGGCTGCGTAAAAAGGATTACGAAGTGATTTGACGATGTCGCAGGCATCTCACAAGTCAACTGCAACCTAGAAAAACAGTTGGTCACGTTGATTCCAAAAGCCAGCGCTAGGCTCAGTCCGAAGGAGATTTGGGAGATCATGGAGAGCATTGGTAAAACGCCACCGAGGATGGTCACTGCTGACGGCACATTTACTTCCAAGCCGAAGGCTTAGAAAAGTTCACTACGTCATGGTGAGAGGGGAACGCGGTTGCATCGAACCTGTCTCCTTCTTTCACATCTCGATTTTCTCAAACAAAATTCATTCAATGCTTCTTCCATGGGAATACGGTGTTCGCAATTTGGCTCGACGGCCAGTGCGGACGGCATTGACGCTCGTTGCCTTGGCAACGGTCGTGATGCTAGTGTTCGTCGTCGTGGGATTCATTCGGGGACTGGAGCAGTCGCTTGCGGTCAGCGGTGATGAGAACGTCGTTCTGGTCTATTCCGTCAACTCGGAAGAGAACATCGAAAATTCGTCGATCGCAGCGCGAACACCCTCCCTACTTGCTGCGAGTTTGGACTCGGCAGTGAAACGATTCGGCGTGGTGCATGTGTCGCCGGAATTGTACTTGGGAACGCGTGTTAAGACCGAAGAGGGCGAAGGCGGTTTGGGGCTTGTTCGCGGAGTGAGCTTGACAGCGCCGTGGGTGCGCCGATCCGTCAAGCTAATCGAGGGCGATTGGCCTGGCGATGGCGACGTTATCGTTGGACGGTTGGCGGCTGCCAAACTCGGAAGTTCCGACAACGCCATGACGGTTGGCAAAAGCGTAGATTTTGAAGGACAGAGCTGGAAGATAAGTGGACGGTTCGCCGCTGGCGGTGCAGTCTACGAATCGGAGATTTGGTGCAATCTGGCCGACTTTCAAACGACAACCAAACGACAAGACCTGAGTTTGGTTGCGATGCTGCTTTCGCCAGGAAGTTCCGCGGCAGAAGTTGAATTGTTTTGCAAAGAGCGAACCGACCTGGAACTACGCGCGGTCCGAGAAATGGATTACTACGCTTCGCTACAGCAACACTACAAGCCGGTGCGGCTGCTGGCGTGGTTCGTGGTCTTACTGGTATCAGGCGCGGGGATTTTCGCGGGATTGAACATGATGTACGGAGCCGTTGCTGGCCGGATTCGCGAAATCGCGACGTTGCAGGCGATCGGGTACCGTCGTCGCGCGATTTTGATCAGTTTGGTTCAAGAAGGCATTTTGTTGGCGGCAGCGGGATCAATGCTCTCGGGTGTCATCGCGCTGACGATGCTCAACGGCACGGCGATACGGTTCACAATGGGGGCGTTCACGTTACGCATCGACAGCGTTGCAATCTTGATCGGTTGTGGTGTTGGATTGTTACTAGGCGTCTTGGGCGCGTTGCCCCCGGCGCTAAAAGCGTTGCGCGCTGAAATTGCAACGAGTTTGAAGGCTGTTTGATTTAACCTTTGGGAGACTTGAAATGAAGATGGTTTACAGTTTAGGAATGTTGAGTTTTACGTTGTTAGCCGTTGGCTGCGGACCGTCGGAAGTGGAAACCGTAAAAGACGAGGTTGGTATACAATCGGATTCGCAATATCTCGCAGATGTCGAGCCCGCGGGCGCGATGCCAGTCAGCGAAGCTCGCGAAAAAGTCGAAGACGGTCAAAACGTGACGCTAGTAGGCTTGATAGGTGGTTCGACCAAGCCGTTTGTGGACGGCCTCGCTGCATTCACGATTGTCGATCCGAAGGTGCCTTACTGTGCGGCCGACGAAGGCTGCCCAACGCCTTGGGACTACTGTTGCCAGACAGCGGCGGTGAGGGACAACATCGCCACGATTAAGGTTGTTGATGGAGCCGGAAAACCAGTGATGGGTGATGCGAAAAAAATGCTGAATGTCAAAGAGCTTTCCACAGTGGTGGTCCAGGGCAAGGCGAAACGTGACGACCAAGGAAATTTGGCAATTGCGGCTACCAAAGTTTTTGTAAAGCAGGACTCAAAATGAACGCCTCGCTCGATCCTAGCCAGCCCAAACTCGATCTTAGCCAACTTGCACTCGATCGCTCGCCACGTGGCGAGGCCACACCCCGAAAGCCACGCCGCAAGCGGTGGATGACCCGGTATGTGCTGCCGATCGGCATCCTGATTGGTTTCGTTGCCTTGTTGGGTGTGGCGGCGCGTCGACGATTGTTGCCGTCAACATCCGTGACGGTTGTTCCCGTCATTGTGAAACGAGCTGAGTCACAACAGGCCGGCACGACGCTTTTCCAGTCACCGGGATGGATCGAGCCACGCCCCACTGCCATTAGCGTTGCAGCGCTGGCACCGGGCGTTATTGAAGAATTGTTAGTGGTCGAGGGACAGCAGATTAATCGAGGAGATGCTATTGCTCGGTTGATTTCGATCGACGCCGAATTGATGGTCGAGGCTGCCAAAAACACGGTCGCGATACGTGAGGGTGAAGTCAACCGCGCGAACGCCGAACTGAACGCCGCCAGGATTCGTGTCGCGAAACCGGTGCATCTGCAAGTTCAGCTTGCGGACGCACGAAGCACCTTGGCGAAAGCTCAGACAGAACTTGCTAAGTTGCCGTTTATGCTCACGGCCACCGAAGCCAAGGTCGAGTTCGCACACAGTAGTATGGAAGGAAAGCGTTCGGCTGGGGCAGCGATCGCTGGCCGAGTCATCGCCCAAGCCGAGAGCGAACACGCGAGCGTTTATGCTGAGTTACAGGAACTGCGCAGCCGAAAACCGAACCTCGAACGCGAGGTCGGCGCGTTGACCGATAAAGTGGACGCGATCGAAAGTCAAATCGAATTGCTGGTCGAGGAAACGCGACAAGTCGAGGAGGCAGAAGCAAAACTTCAGTCGGCGGTTGCTATGCGTGAAGACGCAAAGCTGCAAGTTCGCCAAGCGGAATTGGCTCTGGATCGCAATGTCGTACATGCCCCGATGGATGGAAGTGTGCTACGCCTGGTCGCGTCTCCAGGCACTCGTGTGATGGGGCTGGAATCAACCGCCGGCCAAAGTTCCAGTACGGTAATTGACATGTACGATCCGAATCGTCTGCAAGTGCGAGTCGACGTCCGATTAGAAGATATTCCCATGGTGACACGAGGCCAACCGGTTGAAATCGAAACGGCGTCGAGTAAGGGTGTGATCCAAGGTCGCGTTCTGCACATGACAAGTTCAGCTAACATTCAAAAGAATACGTTAGAAGTGAAAGTTGAACTGATCGATCCACCGCCATCGATCGGCCCTGAGATGCTAGTCACTGCAACTTTTCTTGCTCCTGTGGTCGAGAATCAATCGCGAGAGGCCACGGACACAGAGCGGATGTTTGCTCCTAGCCAGCTGGTTCAATCCGGCGAATCCGGTGCATTTGTTTGGATCGTGGACACGGACGAAGTGGCTCAACAACGGAGCGTTGAAGTAGGGATCCCTATCGCTGGTGGGTTATTGGAAATCAAGTCGGGTCTACATGCGACAGATAAATTAATTGTTGGTGGTGTCGATGGCTTGAAACACGGTAGTCCGGTTCATGTAACCGGCGATGATCAAACGTTGGGATTCAATTAAATGGCCCTAGTAGAACTTCGCGGTGTCTCCAAAAGTTTCCGCAAAGGTGATGAAACCATCACGCCGCTTGACAATATTGATTTGGACATCTACGCAGGAGAATTCGTCTCGTTGATGGGGCCTAGTGGCACGGGAAAGAGTACGTTGCTGAATCTTGTTAGTGGCATTGATCGCCCTCAGGCGGGAACGATTACCGTCGATGGAACCGAAGTGACCAAGCTTTCCCGCAGCCGACTGGCAGACTGGCGGGCGGCAAATCTTGGCTACATTTTTCAAACACACAATCTGATCCCCGTGCTAACTGCGTATGAAAACGTTGAATTGCCGACACTGCTGTTGAAGCTATCCGCGACCCAGCGACGGCAACGCGTCGAGTTAGCGTTGGAGGCGGTCGGAATCAGTGACCGCGCCGAACACTACCCTCGACAATTGTCCGGTGGCCAAGAGCAACGGGTAGGCATCGCGCGAGCCATCGTAGCTCACCCCAAAGTTGTTGTCGCGGACGAGCCAACCGGTAGCCTCGACGCTGAAACCAGCGAGCAAGTTCAGGTCTTGCTTCAGCGATTAAACAAAGAACTCAACATCACGATGTTGATGGTCACTCACGACATTAATGTCGCGAGCATTGCTTCACGCCAGCTTGTTCTTGATCGAGGCAAGTTTTTGGAAACGATTCACTCATGATAACCTACGTCCTCAAAACTCTCTGGCGTCATCGCACGCGAACTCTGCTAACGGTAACCGGTGCGGCAGTTGCGATGTTTGTTTTCTGCTTCGTCGGCTCGGTCCAGGAAGGCTTGAAGCGGTTAACTACAGGAAGCGATGCGGATCGTACCTTAATCGTTTTCCAAGAAAACCGGTTTTGTCCCACGACCAGCCGGTTGCCTGAAGATTACTCGCGCAAGATTAGGGATGTGCCGGGTGTTCGTGACGTCATGCCAATCCAAGTCTGGACGAACAACTGTCGCGCCAGTTTGGACATTGTCGTCTTCAACGGAGCCGACCCTGCGCATATTCAAAAATCTCGCCCTATAGAGCTGACTAGCGGCAATTGGCAGCAATTCGCTTCGCAACGAGACGCTGCGATCGTCGGCCGTAACGTCGCGAACCGGCGCGGCCTCAAAACAGGCGACCAGTTTTCGATCGGCGACATCTCCGTGAAAGTCGCTGGAGTTTTTGAATCGACTGTTCCCTCCGAGGAGAACCTGATCTACACGAGTCTTACCTTCCTGCAATACACACGCGGACTTGATTCCGCAGGCCTAGTGACGCAGCACGAAGTTTTGCTGACCGACGATGCGGATCCTGATCGTGTTGCAACTGAGATTGATGCCAAATTACGAGCCGGGTCCGTGGCGACCAAGACGCGCCGCAAAGGAGCTTTTCAAGCGAGCACACTCTCCGATCTCGTCGATCTGATTGGATTTGCCCATTGGCTGGGATATGCCTGTGTCGGCTTGGTTCTGTCACTCGTCGCGACAACGACAGTGATGAGTGTGCAAGATCGAATGAAGGAATACGCTGTCTTGCAAACAATCGGCGTACGGCCGTTGACTACGCTGCGATTGGTCCTGACCGAAAGCACCGTGTTGTGCCTTGTCGGTGGCGTCGGCGGCACGTTTTTGGCGCTGGCTGCACTCGGGTTTGGCGGTTTTGCGATTGGAGCTGAAGGTGCCACGATCGCGTTCCGACCGTCACCGGGATTGGCGATTTCTGGAACGTTGGTCTCGTTTGCTGTTGGTATGGCTGCAGGAATAGCGCCGGCGATTCAAGCAGCAACCATCCCGATCGTGAATGCACTGAGGCAGGCATAGTGGATACAACGGTCGTGCGTGACGAGTTGCGCACCGGCGGGACCGATTTTCATCTATTCGGTAGAACGCTCGCGGTTAGACTATCTTGACCTCGAGAGCGCCTGATCTGCTGAAAATGATTGTTCCGCGTGCGATCGCAGTGAGCAAAACAACAAGATGTCAACTTTTCGTACGTCGAATTGCAAATTTAGGGAAAGCAAGATTGGGCAGTGCTTTGAGACCAATCGACACGGATTTTAGGCAATCAGCGACGTATTGCTTAAACCATCGGTGAGACGATTTAGGGGTCTTCGTTGTTGTGCACTTGCGGCGGCAAAGCGCCTCCCACTCAAACGACAAGTCGAATCAAGGGCGTCTGTGGCAGCAGTCCTATTTGCGTAGTTGCTGAATCAAAATACGTACTTCACCTTCAATAGCTCTTGTTCTACATAAAGGACGGTACGAATCATTTTACGCCGTACGCCTCGTCATTCGACAACCTCAGGCGGATCGCCGAGCAACGCGCGGCACAATAATGTCACCACACCGAAATTTTGTTAACGGGGAGGTTTGCACGTCTTTAGGTGCCATGGAGTAATTCCTAAATGGCTCCTCCGCTCATTGCGCCTTGCTTACATGACGGCCGCCCCCCAAGAGTAGTGCTCCTGCATATCCTGATCGAGCGAGAAAATAGACCAAGGGCGTTAATTATTGCTTTAACGATTGGTCAAAATTGGCTTCTTAAGTTGACTGAGCAAGTCCGGGAGGGTGGCAACCCGGACCGAGAGAGGCTAAGAGACTGAAAACTTTTTGGGGCGAAGCTGGGTCTAACCGACAGGGAATCGGTGGTGGCGGGTGGGGCCTGGCGGGGTCTCAAGTGTCCGACGCATACTGACCAGTCGCCGCAAAGTCACGTTTTACAAAACGTTATGGCGGGTGGTCTCAAGCAGGTTTTTGTGTGAGAACCCGGTGGTCGGCTAGGTT